>JBGPZN010000192.1:0-6568 GCA_041493815.1 Methylomirabilia bacterium | reverse complement strand
TGAGAGCCGACGTCTGGCTGGTGATCGGCGGCATGGCGATCGTGACGTACCTCACGCGCGCCCCGCTGTTGCTGCTCCTGGCCCGGCGATCGCTGCCGCCACGTCTGCGGCTGTGGCTGCGGCTGATCCCGCTGGCCGTGCTTCCGGCGCTCGCGCTGCCGCTGATCCTCGTGGACCACGGCCGGCTGGCGGTGTCGCTGGCCCATCCACCGCTGTGGGGCGCGATCGTCGTCGTCGCGCTGGCCTCGCGACGCGTGAATCTGCTGGCGACGGTTGCCGCCGCCGTCGCCACCGTGGCGGTGTTGCGCGCGCTGGGCTGAGCGCGCTGCGACCGGGCGCCGCGCGGTGTACTATCGCCGGGACGATGGAGCAGTTCAGCGCCGAGGAGCGTGAGGTCCTCGCCCCCTACTTCACCAATCTCGACGGCCCGGTGTTCGCGCTCGTCAATCTCCGCGAGGTCGTCAAGGGCGCGCTGTTCGCGCGCTACTCGCGCTCGCCGAAATCGCTGCGGCGATTGTTTCTCGACGAGTTCGTGGGACAGCGCGGGGCGGTAGTTTCTGGGCCCTTGTCTGTTGATGATGGGGGGGGCGTCTCGCCCCCCCCATCTCCCCCCCGGTTCCCGTCAGGTGCGACAATCCCCGATCCCGCCGCGGGCACGACGCGGGCGGAGCAGCTCTATGAGCGCGTGTTCTTCGAGTATGGCGACGATTCGGTGGCGCAGCTGGGCGGGGTGCACCTGGCGTGCGAGGGCGCGTCGAACGTTTTGACCAAGGTGCTCGAGTGGGGGCGGCTCATGGCCTACCTCGAGCAATCGACGCGGTACATCCCCTACGACGATCGGCCGGGCGGCCGGTATCGCTATCACGTGCCGGCCGAGCTGACCGGTCCGCTGCGCGAGCGGTACGTGGCGACGGTCGATCGCGCCTTCGAGATCTATCGCGCGTGGCTGCCGCGCGTCCGCGCGTTCTACGAGGCCCGGCATCCGCGCGACGCCGGCGAGTCCGAGTCCGTGTACCGGATGACGATCCGGGCCAAGGCCCTCGACACGCTGCGGGGACTGCTCCCGGCCGCCACCGCCTCCAACGTCGGCATCTACGCCACCGGCCAGGCCTACGAGCAGCTGCTGCTGCGCATGCGCGCCCACCCGCTGGCCGAGGTCCGCGCCGGCGCCGACGCGATGCTGGTCGAGCTGCGCAAGGTGATTCCGGCCTTCCTGCGCCGTGTGGATCTGCCCGATCGCGGCGGCGCCTGGTCGGGGTACCTGGCCGACACCCAGGCCGCGACCCGGGTGGCCGCTGACCACGTGCTGGCGACCCCCGAGGCGCGCGCCGCGCGCTCGATGCACGTGCTGGCGAGCGACGACGCCGAGGTGGTGTTGACCGACTTCGATCCCGACGGCGAGGTGAAGGTGGTCGCCGCCGCGCTCTACGCGGTCACCGACCGCTCCGACCAGGAGCTGCTGGCCATCGCGCGCGCGCTGACACCCGAGCAGCGCGCCGACGTGCTGCGCGCCTACGTGGGCCGCCGCGGCAACCGGCGCCACAAGCCCGGGCGCGCCCTGGAGCGGACGTCGTACCGCTTCGACGTCCTCGCCGACTACGGCGCCTTTCGCGATCTGCAGCGCCACCGGTTGCTCACGCTGGAGTGGCAGCGCCTCTCCCCGCGGCACGGCTGGGTGATGCCCGACGCGGTCGTCGAGGCGGGCGGCGCCGAGGACTGGCGCCGGGTGATGGACGCCTCCGCCGACCTGCACGACGCGATCGCGGCCGCCGGCCTGCCCGAGGTCGCGGTCTACGCGGTCGCCATGGCGTATCGCGTGCGCTTCTACATGGAGATGAACGCGCGCGAGGCGTTGCACGTGATCGAGCTCCGCACCGCCCCCCAGGGTCATCCGTCCTACCGGCGGGTCTGCCAGACGATGCACCGGCTCATCGCCGAGCAGGCCGGGCACCGGGCGCTCGCCGCTGCCATGACCTTCGCCGATCACTCCGAGGTCGCGCTGGAGCGGCGAGAAGCCGAGCGGGCCGCCGAGCGCCGCCGCGCCGGCGGCTGACCGCCGTCTCGATCCGCCCGCTTGCCCTCGCCGGCCGCCCCGTCGATAATTGGTCGACCAACCAATAAAACGAGGAGGCGAGCCTGAGCCCCAAGCTGGGCATGGGTCCCGTGCGGCGCGAGCAGATCGTGCGCGCCACCATCCGGTGCCTGGCCCGGGAGGGCTACACGCGGCTGACCATGAAGAAGGTCGCCCGCGAGGCGGGCGTGAGCCAGGGGATCCTGCACTACTACTTCGCCGACAAGCGCGCGATGCTCGCGGCCACGCTGGAGGCGGTCACCCGCGACCTCGACCGCCGGGTGGCCGCCGCCCAGTCCCGCACGGGACGCGACGCGCGCGCGCGGCTGCGCGCCCTCGTGCGCGCGTGCCTGGAGGTGGCGGTGAGCCGGCCGGAGTTCTGGGTGGTGTTCGTGGAGTTCTGGGGCGAGATGCTGCACGATCGGCGACTGCGCGACCTCAACACCGCGGTCTACTCGCGGACGCGCCGCCTGATCGGCCGGCTGATCGCGGAGGGCGTGCGGGCCGGCCGCTTCCGTCCGGTCGACCCCCGCCGCGCGTCCGCGGTCGTCCTGGGTCTGATCGACGGCCTGTCACTGCAGCTGACCTTCGATCCCGAGGCGTTCGGCGTGGCCGAGGCCGCGCGGTTCTGCGACGACGCGCTCGGCCGCTACCTCGCGAGGGAGACACCATGAGCGCAGAAGCCCAGGCCCAGGACCGCGCCCGCGCGTACTTCAAGAGCAAGGAGGCCCTGGCGCCGTCAGAGGTTCGCGACCAGATCGTCGCGGCGTTCGAGGCGCTCGCCGGCGTGCTGGCGACCGTCCCCCCCGATCGCGCCGCGCATCGCCCGCTGCCCGGCGAGTGGTCGGTGCAGGAAGTGGTCGATCACCTGGTGGAGACGTACCGGCCGGGTGTCGACGAGCTCCGCTGCGTCCTGGCCGGCCAGCGGCCACCCGGCGAGCCGATCCCGGCCGCCCTGCAGTCGAAGGCCCCGCTCCTGCGGCCGTGGTCGTGGCTGCTGAACGAGCTTCGCCGTGCGCACCGTGATGTCGTGGAGCTGATCGCCGGCGTGCCGGCCGGCTTCGCGACCGCCGCCCGGGTGCCGCTCGTCATGGTCGTGAACGTGACGGGGGCCGACGGCTCGAGCCGGCCTCTGCACTGGGTCGAGGAGATCGACTGGAAGGCCTACGCGATGGCGTCGTGGCGGCTGCACGCGATCGACCACATGAAGCAAGCGCGCAAGGTGCTGGCGGCGCTGCCGTAGCGCCCGTGCGGGCCTGGCGCGCCCGCGAGGTCAGTCGCGGATCCAGTCCTCGGCGGGCGGGATCGTCGGCCCCTCACCGCGGTCGAGCCTGATGAGCGCCTCCACCTCCGCCCGCCGGTACAGACGCTGGCGCTTGATGCCCTGGCGGTAGCTCTTGAGGATGCCGCGGCTCACGTAGGCGTAGAGCGTCGCGGGCTTCACCCCCAGCAGCTTGGCGGCCTCCTCGACCGTCAGGAACTCCTCGCCGTCCAGGATCATCATCGTCCCGAGGCTATCAGATGGCGCGGGGGCCGTCGGGCCGCCGCCTGCCAGGCAGTTGAATCAATATAAATCATGTAGTATCAATGATAGCATCGGCGCGCCGAGGCGGCCGAGGGAGGACGACGATGGATACCGACTGGAAGGCCGGGCTCGAGGACGTCATCGCGGCGCGCTCGGCGGTGTGCACGATCGACGGTCACGCCGGGCGGCTCTACTACGGCGGCTACGAGATCGGCGACCTGGCGGGCGCCGTCCCGTTCGAGGACGTCACGCGCCTGCTGTGGCATGGCGAGCTGCCGACCGCCGACGAGGCCCGTGCGTTCCGGACCCGGCTGGCCGGGACGCGGATGCTGCCGGCGCCGGTCGTCACCCTGCTCCGCTCGCTCCCGAACGACACGCACCCCCTCGACGCCCTGCGTACCGCCGTGTCGTTCGCGGCGGCGCTCGATCCTGATGTCGGCGCCAGCGACGCCGAGGCCAATCTGCGCAAGGCGTTCCGGCTCATGACGCTGATCCCGGCCGTGGTGGCGGCCCGCCATCGTTTGCGCACGGGACGAGAGCCGGTGACGGCGCCGGCCGGCGGCTCCCACGCCACCTGGTTCCTCACGCTCCTGGAGGGCCGGGCCCCGACGGCCGAGGTGGCGCGAGTGCTCGACGTCATCCTCACGCTGCACGCGGACCACGAGTTCAACGCCTCGACCTTCGCGACCCGCGTCGCCGTGGCCACGCGGGCCGATCTGCACGCGGCCATCGTGGCGGCGGTCGCCACGCTCAAGGGTCCCAGCCACGGCGGCGCCAACGAGGACGTGCTGCTGATGCTGCACGAGATCGGCGATCCGGCGCACGCCGAGGCGTTCATCGAGAGCCGGCTGGGGACGCGCGGCGCGCTCAGCCGGCAGCAGCGCACCGATCCCAAGAGTCGCGTGCCCGGCTTCGGCCATCGCGTCTACCGCGTGGACGACGCGCGGGCCCGGGTTCTGCGGGGCATGGCCAAATCGATGGCCGAGGCGACGGGACGGCAGCGGCTGTTCGAGGTGGCCGAGCGGGTGTACGACGCGATGCGGGCTCGCACGAGCCTGCCGGTGAACGTCGACTTCTTCTCCGCCGTCGTCTACGACGCGCTCGGCATCCCCGCCGACCTCTGCACGTCCATCTTCGCCACCGGCCGCATCGCCGGCTGGTGCGCCCACGCCCTCGAACAATACGCCGACAACCGTCTCATCCGCCCCCGCGCCGACTACACCGGCCCCGCACCCCGGCCGATGCCCGCAACGAGCCGGTGATGGACCGGCCAAACAGCGCGGATGCGAATTTGAAGGTGCGCACCCGAAGGGTGATGCCAGCGCGAAACGTCCACGTCGACGCCCTCGCGACGATGTGCGGAGTCGACGCATAGGGAACTCCGAAGCTGAACCGGGCGGTGTGATAGCGGTGTGATAGTGGAGCGCAACGGGTAGCGGCGGGCGGGGGCAGGGTGCGGGGAGGGTCCCCAGACCCGTCCCCCGCCCCGCCTCACACCCGCTACGTATTGAAGTTCCACAACCGGTCTTGCGCCGCGGGCCTCGTGGTCGGGGGACCCTCCCCGCACCCTGCCCGCGCCCGCCGCGGGCCGCTACGGCTTCACGATCACGCCGCACGCGATCCGCGCGCCAGAGTTCCCGGTCGGATCGGTGCGGAAGTCGTCCGGCGCCGCATGGATGACCAACGCGCTCCCGTCGGCGTCGAACACCGAGTGCCGCCCGCCCGCCAGCGCGACCAGCTCCGTCGTGCTCTCCAGCCGTCCCTTGCCGTCGGCGCCGACGGTGAGGTTCGGCAGATCGCCGGCGTGCGGTCCCTGCGGATTGAGGGTGCCGTGCTGCTTGCCCTGCGGGTTGAAGTGACTGCCGGCCGACGCGAAGTCGGGCGGATCGCACTTGCCGACGGCGTGGATGTGCACGCCCTTGACCCCGGCCGGCAGGCCCTGCGCGTCGACGAGCACCCGCATCGCGCCACCGACTTGCGTGAACGTCGCGGTAGCGACGACCTCTCCGCGGGCGTTGCGCAGTTCGGCCCGGGCGGTGGTGTCGGCCGGCGTCCCCCGGCCGGCGCAGCCGGCCGCCAGCAGCGAGACGATGACGGCGGCGATCGCTCTCAAGCGCTCACGTCGCGGCCTCGAACTCGCTGCGGGCTCGCCTCACGAGACCAGGATCGGCCAGCAGATCGTATGTCGTCATCGCCATCGTCTTGGCCGCCTGGCACATGCCCTGGCGCGCCAGCGCCGACACCGCGGCCGCCTCGAACGCGCGGGAGTGGATCGGCGTGCCGTGCGGCGCGATCTGCACCATCGGCTGGATGGCCGGGATCACCTGGCTCACGTTGCCGATGTCGGAGGAGGCCATGCGATCGGCGAGCGGCGGCGATTCGACGGCGCCGGCCGTCTTCATGTTGGCGCGGAAGAGGTCGAGCAGCGTGTCGTTCCGCTTGAGCGGCTCGTAGGGCGCCTCGAAGTCGATCACGGTGAGCGTGCAGCCGGTCGCCTGGGCGGCGCCCGCCGCGCAGGCGACCACGCGCTTGCGCAGATCCCACATGTAGTCGAGCATCGCCGCGCGGACGTAGAACGTGCAGGCGGCGATCTCGGGGATGATGTTGGGCGCGGCGCCGCCCTGGGTGACGATGCCGTGGATGCGCGCCGCCGGCCGCATCTGCTGGCGCAGCATGCTCACGTTGTTGAACGTCTGGATCACCGCGTCGAGCGCGTTGACGCCCTCCCAGGGATCGGCGGAGGCGTGGGCCGCCTTGCCCGCGAACTCGAAGCCGACCCGCACGATGCCGAGCAGATCCTGGTGCAGGATCCAGCGGTCGAAGCCGTGGATCATCATCGCGGCGTCCACGGTCTTGAAGACGCCACCCTCGATCAGCTTGACCTTGCCGCCGCCACCCTCCTCGGCCGGGGTGCCGATGACCTGGATACGCCCGGCCGGCAGCTTGTCGCGCACGGCGGCGAGCGCGGCCCC
>JBGPZN010000162.1:0-7432 GCA_041493815.1 Methylomirabilia bacterium | reverse complement strand
GTCGAACTCGGCCTCGTCGACGATGCTGGTCACGCCGTTCGTCAGCGGCGCGATGATGCCGTAGGAGGTGCCGGTGACCCAGCCCGGGTCCGCCGTGCACCAGAAGACGTCGTCGGGATGCAGGTCGAGCGCATACCGGCCGGTGATGTGATGCGCGACCACCGCCTCGTGCACGTGGACCGCGCCCTTCGGCCTGCCCGTCGTCCCGCTCGTGAAGTGCAGGAGCGCCATGTCGTCGGGCGCGGTCGGCGGGATGACGAAGCGGTCGGCGGCCGCGCGGAGCAGCGTGTGGAAGTCCAGCGTGTCGGGCACCGCGGTGGCCGCACCCCCCTCGCCGATGAGCACGACGTGCGCGAGGTCGGGCAGCGCCGGACGCAGCGCCGCCACCTTGCGCCGGTAGAGCGCTTCGGTCGTCACCAGCACGCGCGCGCGGCCGATGGTCATGCGTGCTCGGACCGGCTCCGGCCCGAACGCCGAGAACATCGGGCAGAAGACGCCACCGTACTTCAGCGTGCCGAGCGCGGCGACGTAGAGCTCGGGAAGGCGACCGGCCAGGGCGAACACGCGATCACCACGCTGCACTCCGAGGTCCCCGAGAACGTTCGCGAAGCGATCCGTCAGCTCACGGAGATCCCGGTAGGTGTAGTCGTGGACCTCGCCGCGCTTGCCGAGCCAGCGGATCGCCACACGGCTGCCCCGTGGCCCGGCGGCGTGCCGATCGACGGCCTCGTGCGCGATGTTGAGCCCGCGCTGGTCGGGAAGCCCCTCGAGCTCCGCCCGCGCAGCCGCCCACGTGAACGTGGCGCGCACGCGGTCGTAGTCGTCGAGATTGGGCGCCAGCCCCATCATCCTGTCCATCAAGGCGGCCGGTGGGTGCATCCAGAATGCCAGGGCCCCGCTCTGGAACTTCAGTGAGTTGCGCGCGACGTGCACGCGATTCGATGCCCCAGTGGGGCGCCGGCTCCCCGTGCGCCGGGCTCGTCGGCGCGGCGGCCACACCGGAAAGTCGCTGGCTTCGACGCTGCCCCGCCCGGCGCGTCTCTTGCTGTCGCAACAAGGCGAATCGAATCCGGGTGTCGCCGGGGAGGTCGGCCTGAAATCGAGCGGAGGCGTCACGATCATCGAGCCGCCCGCGGTCGAAGATCGCGTGCGCGTGCTCGTCGACGCCTTCGTGGCCGAGCTGGGCACCACGCCGGTGCGCGGATGCGTGGCGCTCGACGACGTGCTCGATCGGGATCTGGGCATCGGCAGCCTCGAGCGGGTCGAGCTGCTCACCCGCCTCGAGGAGGCGTTCGACGTCCGCTTCCCGGACTCGGTGCTGGGCGAGGCGGAATCGATCCGCGACCTGGTTGCCGCCGTGCTCGCCGGCGGCGAGCCGACCGGCGGCGTCGTGGTGGAGACGGCCGCCCCGATCGCGGCGGGGGTGCCGGCTCCGGATTCCGCGCGCACGCTGATCGACGTCCTGCGCTGGCACGCCGAGACCGACCCCGGCCGTGTCCACGTCGTGCTCCGCCTCGACGACGAGGGGGAGCAGCGCATCACCTACGGCGCGCTGTGGGCCCGGGCGGGCGGCGTCGCCGCCGGGCTCCGCGCGCGCGGCATCGCGCGCGGCGAGTCCGTCGCGCTCATGCTGCGCACCGAGCCCGGGTTCTTGGCCGCGTTCTTCGGCGTCCTCCTGGCCGGCGCCGTCCCGGTGCCGATCTATCCGCCGACCCGGCCGGGCCGGCTCGAGGAGTACGCCGCGCGCCAGGTCAAGATCCTCGACAACGCGCAGACGCGGCTCCTCGTCACGTTCGCGGAGGTCGAGCGGGTCGCCGGCCTCCTGCGCGCGCGCGTGCGGTCGCTGACCGGCGTGACGACGCTCGACCGCCTCGCGGCGGCGCCCGCGGCCCCGCTGCCCGCCGTCGGCTCCGAGGATCCCGCGCTCATCCAGTACACGTCGGGGAGCACGGGCGATCCGAAGGGCGTGCTGCTGTCGCACGCGAACCTGCTCGCGAACATCCGGGCCCTCGGCCGGGCGCTCGGCGTGCGGCCGGACGACGTGTGCGTCTCGTGGCTGCCCCTCTATCACGACATGGGGTTGATCGGCATGTGGCTCGGCTCGCTGTACCACGGCGTGCCGGTCGTGATCCTGCCGCCGCTGGCGTTCCTCGCCCGCCCGGTTCGCTGGCTGCGCGCGATCTCGGCCCATCGGGCCACGATCTCGGCCGCGCCGAACTTCGCGTTCGATCTCTGCGTGAAGCGTCTCGCGGAGGCCGATCTCGAGGGCATGGACCTCGGCAGCTGGCGGCTCGCGCTGAATGGCTCGGAGGCGGTGAGTCCGGAGACGATCGAGCGGTTCGTCCGGCGGTTCGCGACCCGCGGATTCCGGGCCGAAGCGATGTGTCCGGTCTACGGGCTCGCGGAGTCCTCGGTGGGGCTCACGATGTCTCCGCCCGGCCGCGGACCCCTCGTCGATCGCGTGCGGCGCGGGACGTTCGAGCGCTCGCGGCGGGCCGAGCCGGCCGCGCCTGGCGAGCCCTCGCCCCTGGCATTCGTCTCGTGCGGCGCGCCCCTGCCCGGACACGACCTGCGCATCGTAGACGCGGCCGGCGTGTCGTTGCCCGATCGGCTCGAGGGACGCGTGGAGTTCCGCGGGCCCTCGGTCACGTCGGGATACTTCCGCAACCCGGATGCGACCGCGGCCGTGATGCACGACGGCTGGATGGACTCCGGTGACCTCGGCTATTGCGCCGGAGGCGAGCTCTACGTCACCGGACGGCGCAAGGACGTGATCATCAAGGCCGGGCGCAACCTGTACCCGCAGGAGGTGGAGGAGCTGGTCGGCGACGTGCCGGGCGTCCGCAAGGGCTGCGTGGCCGCCTTCGGCGTCGGCGATCCCGCCATCGGCACCGAACGGTTGATCGTCGTCGCCGAGACGCGCGCCGGCACGCCCGAGGCGCGGGCCCGGCTGCACGCCGCGGTGCGCGAGCGGGTCGTGGACGCGCTGGGCCTGCCGCCCGACACCGTGCTCATGGCGGCGCCGGGCTCCGTGCTGAAGACCTCGAGCGGAAAGATCCGGCGCTCGGCCACCCGTGACGCGTGGATGCGCGGCGACCTGGGCCGGCGCGCGTCACCCCGCATGCAATCGCTCCGGCTCGCGGCCGGCGCCCTGCGCGCGTACGGCGCGCGAGGACTGGAGTGGGCGGCGCGCCTGGGATTCGGCGCCTGGGTCGGCGTCGTGCTCCTGGCCACCGTGCCGCTGCTGTGGGTGATGGTGATCTCGCTGCCCACGCGCGTCGTGGACCGCGTGGTGCGTCGCTGGTGCGGCGCGGTGCTGAGGCTCACGGGCTGCCGGCTGCGCGTGGACGGTATCGATCGGCTGCCGGTGGCCGGCGCGGTCGTCTTCGCCGCGAACCATTCGAGCTATCTCGACGCCGTCGCGC
This sequence comes from Methylomirabilia bacterium, assembly GCA_041493815.1. Taxonomy (GTDB): domain Bacteria; phylum Methylomirabilota; class Methylomirabilia; order Rokubacteriales; family CSP1-6; genus AR5. Next base: position 4,007 of record JBGPZN010000162.1, on the reverse strand, counting down.
TGTTGGCCGCGATCCCTCGCGACTTCCGGTTCGTCGGCAAGCGGGAGCTGGGTGCGTGGCCGCTCGTCGGCGCCGTGATCCGCCGGGTGGGACATCTCACCGTGGAGCGCGCCGACCCCTCGCGCAGCGTCGAGGATGCCGAGCGCGTGAGCGCCGCGCTCCGGGGCGGCACGTCCCTGGTCTTCTTCCCAGAGGGCACCTTCCTCGAGGGGCCTCGCCTGCTGCCGTTCCGCCTGGGAGCGTTCAAGGCCGCGGTGGAGGCGGGCTGCCCGGTGGTGCCCGTCGCCATCCGCGGCACACGGGCGATCCTGCCCGCCGGCGCCTGGCTGCTACGGCGCGGGCCGATCACGGTGACGCTCGGCGCGCCCATCGCCCCGCAGCGGTCGGACTGGCGGGAGATCGTGCGCCTGCGCGACGCCGTGCGCGCCGAAATCGGCCGGGGCGCGGACGCGCGGGCGGCGTGAGGGGCGGACGCGGGGTATCCTCGGGGCCCATGTCCAGCGTGCTGGAGGTGAGCGGCCTCACGATCGGGTTCGGCGGCCTCCGGGTCATCGACGACCTGAGCTTCACGGTAGCCGACGGCGAGTGCCTGGCCATCATCGGGCCAAGCGGGTCCGGCAAGACGGTGCTCTTCCGGGCCCTCATCGGCGCCGTGCCATATCAGGGCGCGATCCGATGGGCGGCCGACGCGAGGATCGGCTACGTCCCGCAGAAGCTCGACATCGAGCGGGATCTGCCCCTCACGGGCGCCGATCTCCTCCGGGCCAAGGCGCACGTCGGTCGCGTCTCCCGCGGCGACGTTCCCCGGGTGCTGCAGATGGTGAACCTCGGGCCCGATGTCGTCAGCCGGCCCATCGGCACGCTGTCGGGCGGGCAGTTCCAGCGCCTGCTGCTGGCGTGCGCGTTCCTCGGCAGGCCCAGCGTCCTCCTCTTCGACGAGCCGACCGCCGGCGTCGACGAGCCGGGGGAGGACATGCTCTACGAGACGATGCACCGCATGCAGCTGGAGCAGCGGCTCACGCTCCTGCTCATCTCGCACGAGCTGAGCCTCGTGTACCGGTACGCCACCAAGGTCCTCTGCCTGGGCCGGGGCCGGGCCTGGCTCGGTGCGCCGACCGAGGTCCTGACGCCCCGGAGGCTGGAAGAGCTGTACGGCGGGCCGATGACGTACCACTTCCACCGGTGATCGCCGATCTCCAGGCAGTGGCGCTCTCGGTCGCCATGGCGACCGCCGCCGGGCTGGTCGGCTGCTTCGCCGTCATGCGCAAGATGACCCTGGCCTCCGACGCGATCTCTCACGTGGCGCTGCCCGGGATCGCGCTCGCCCTGCTCTTCCACGTGCAGCCGTTCCTGGGAGGCCTGGTCGCGCTCCTGCTCGGCACGCTCCTGATCTGGGTGGTGGAGTCGCGAACGCGCATCGCGACGGAGACCGTGATCGGCGTCGTGTTCTCAGGGGCGCTGGCCGTCGGCGCCATGTTCACGCGCGGCGAGGACCTCATCGAAGCGCTCTTCGGCCGGGCCGGCGCGCTCCCCGTCTGGGAGCTGGTGCTGGGCCTCGTGGGCGCGGCCGGCGTGGTGGTCTTCGTGCTGGGCGCGCGACATCGGCTCGTGCTCGCGCTGGTGTCGCCCGACCTCGCGCGCTCGGCCGGCGTTCACGTCGAGCGCCTGAGCCTGCTCTATCTCCTCGCGTTCTCCTTCACCGTCGCCCTGGGCCTTCGCTACCTGGGCGTCCTGCTCATGGGCTCGCTCATCATCATCCCGGCGGCGACCGCCAAGCACGCGACACGCAGTCTCGGCTCCATGCTGGCGGTGGCGGTGGCGGTCGCGGTGTTCGCCACGCTCGTCGGCACGGCCCTGGCCCGCGTGCTCCAGCGCGAGACGGGTCCTGTGATCATCACCGTGGCTGCGGGCGTCTTCTTCCTCGCCCTCCTCAGGCGTGGACCGCCGTGATCCTCGGCCCCGCGCATCTGGAGGTCAGCCGGGGCGCGGCACCGGCGTGATCTCCACGCGCGCCGGCCGCTCGTCGTGGAGAGCGATCCCGACCGGCAGGAACTGCTGGACGACCCAGGCCACCGCGCGCAGGTGGCCGGACAGCGCCGGACAGGTGAACGACGACGGCCCGTCGGCCAGCGCGAGGAACGGCACGAGCTGATCGGCGAGATGCACGTCGACGGCGGCCCCGCTCTGCCGCCAGCCGAGCAGCGCGTCCACGGCCTCGTCGGCGACTCGCTCGGCGGGGACGCCGCGCCGCCCGAGCGCCGAGAACCCGGCCCGGCCGTGAGCGCGCAGGAACAGCATCGTCCCCGGGCCCAGCGCGTGGGTGTCCTCCTCGATGGTGATGGCCGCGGTCAGGCCCCTCTCCGCCAGGCGGGCCTCGGCCTGCCGGCGCTGGCGCTCGGCGATCGATCGCGGCAGCCGGGAGACGAGTGAGCAGCCGGTGACCTCCAGTGGCGAGGGCGGGACGGTCGCGGTCAGCCCCGCGATGCGCGCGGCCGGTGTGATCGCCGCCTCGATCTCCCCGCCACCGGCGGGGTACCAGCCGGAGCGTCGCAATCGCACCGTGGCGCCGACGCCGAGCGAGGCCAGCGCCGGCAGGAACACCTCGCTCAGGTAGTGCGCGGTGGGGCTCCACGGCACGTGGGTGCCGCCGATGAGCGTGAGCCGCGATTCCGCCCCTGCCCATACCAGCGCCAGCAGCAGCGCCTGGAAGAGCAGCGGCACCGACCCGGCGCTGGCGTGGACGGCGCCGACGTCGAAGCGCCAGTCACCGTGGCCGAGCCGCCACGGCACGAACGACAGGGCGGTGGAAGCGAGCCGGTCGCCCTCCACCCGTGCGGCGCTGATGGTGGCCAGCGCCCGGACGACGGTGAGGTGCTGCGGCTGCAGCCCGGGCCGGGGCCGGCGCAGGCGGATCCGCTCCAGCGTGACCGGACGGCCGAGGGCGACGGCCAATGCGAGCGCCGTGCGCAGGACCTGCCCGCCCCCTTCGCCGTGCGAGGCATCCAGGGCCAGCGCGGCGGGTCCCTCAGCCACTGCCGATCCGCCTCAGGGCGTGGCCAGGGGCGCGGCCGCCACACCCGCGCGGGGCGGGGTCTCGCCAAGTGGGTGTTTTCCCTCGCGGCGGCTCTGGCACTCCGGTTGCGACACACCTCACCCCATGAGCCCCGAGTGCGCCCGATCGGCGGCGACCACGGACGTACTGGTCATCGACGACGACCGTCTGGTCCGGGACGTACTGGCGGAGATTCTCACACGTCAGCCATCTGGTCCGGTTCCCCGAGGAGCGCGAAGGGTGAGCTGGGGCCGACAGGACCCAGGCGAGGCGGCCACGCCTCGCCGTCGGCGGACCACGACGGCCTTCAGCCGCGGTCTTCTCCTTGCCACCCGCGATGTTCTGGGTCAGGCGGCGTCGGCGATCGGTATGGCCGTCGCCTTGCTAGCTGGTTCGTCCCCATCTGAGACGACTTCCCAGGGCCATGGTCGATGAGTTGAGAGGTTGTGCAGCATGCGACACGTACGTATCGATCCCACTGAAGGTCCATCGAGAGAGCGCCCCGCCGGGGCAGACGGCGTCTCGGTTCGCGAGCGGATGTCCAGGCCCGCGGTCATCGTGGCCGCCCGCGCGCCGCTCACCGCCGTCGCGCGGCAGGAATCGCCGTGAGCCGTTGCCTGAAGGCGGAGGAGTTGCGGGCGACGTGTGATCCGGCCACCCTGCCGTTCCGCTCCACGGCGGAGCTGGAGCCGCTGCACGGGTTGATCGGTCAGCAGCGCGCGCTCGACGCGACCACGTTCGGCATCGGGATGAAGCCCGGGGGCTACAACCTCTTCGTGCTCGGCGCTCCCGCCACCGGGAAGACGACGAGCATGCGCCGGCTGCTGGATGCGGTGGCCGCGGCCGGGCGCGCTCCCTCGGACTGGTGCTACGTCCACAACTTCGCCGACCCGTACCGGCCCTGCGCGCTCGAGCTGCCGGCCGGGCGTGGACGGCAGCTCCGTGACGAGATGGC
>JBGPZN010000251.1:0-5412 GCA_041493815.1 Methylomirabilia bacterium | reverse complement strand
ATGGCCGGTGCCGAGCTGGCCGGTATCGCCGTGGTGCCCGCCTCCCTGTCACGCCCACGCCACGCCTCGCAGTGACCGCGGCTCGGCCGCTCACCGCGGGGGAGCGCGGCTGGCTCGTCGCCTGCCTGCGCGCGCTCGGCAAGCGACAGCCGCCGCCGGCGCCGCCCGCGGATCTTGACTGGCCCGCCGTGATCGAGGCCGCCGAGGTCGAGGATGTGCTGCCGGCGCTGGCCCACGCCCTCGACGCCGGCCGCTGGGCCGGCGTGCCCGATCACGCTCGCCGGCGGCTCGCCTCGGGCTTCGCGGCCAGCACCGCCCGCCACCTCCTGATGACGCGTGAGCTCGGCGGCGTGCTCCGTCACCTGGCCGCCGCCGGGATCGAGGCCATCGTGCTGAAGGGGCCGGTGCTGGCCGAGACCGTCTATCCGCACCCGGCGCTGCGGCCCTTCAGCGATCTCGACGTGCTCGTGCGGCCGGCCGATCGCCTGCGCGCCGACACGGCCCTGCGCGGGCTCGGCCACCGGCGGGTGGCCGACGAGCACTCGTGGGACTTCGACGTCGCCTACGACGGCGCCACGCTCTACGAGACGCCGGCCGGCATCCGCATCGACCTGCACTGGGCGCTGCTCACCGAGCCGCGCTTCGTGTGGAACGGCGACGAGGCGGGGATCTGGGATCGCGCGGTGCCGATCACGGTGGCCGGCCAGGGTGCGCGCGGGCTCGCGCGAGAGGACCTTGTGCTGTACCTGGCCGCCCACCTGGCGGTGCACCACGCACTCGCCGGGCTGCTGCGCGCCTGGGACGTGGCACTGCTCCTGGAGCGCGAGGGCGACGCGCTCGACTGGACCACCGTGCTGGCGCGGGCCGCCCGCTGGCGCGTGCGCCACGCGCTGTTCTTCGTGCTGCTCGGCGCCCACGCGGCGTTCGACGCTCCGGTGCCGCCCGAGGTGCTCGCCCGACTCCGGCCGGCCGGGCCGCGCGCCGCGCTGCTGGGAACGCTCGTCGATGGCGGCGACGCCGGCCGGCTGGTGCGGCTTGAGCAGCTGGTCGCGCTGCTCCTGGTCGACCGCGGCCGCGACCTCTACGCCCCGCTGCGGCACGCGCTGTGGCCGGCGGCGGGCTGGATGCGCGCGCGGTACGGCACCGGGACGTCGCGTGCCGCGCTCTACCGCGCGCACCTGCGCCGGCTGCGCGGGATGGTCGGCGGCGCCGCCGCCGCGCTGGTGGGCGGCGCCCCGCCGCCCGCGGTCGACGCGCGAAGGGAGGCCTGATGCTGCTGACGACGATCGCCGGAAGTCTGCCCAAGCCGCCGTGGCTCGCCACGCCGGAGAGCCTGTGGGCGCCGTGGCTGCTGCCGCCCGAGACCCTGGCCGAGGGCCAGCGCGACGCGGTGCTGGCCGCGCTCAAGGACCAGGAGGCGGCCGGCATCGACGTCGTCACCGACGGCGAGCAGTCGCGCCAGCACTTCGTCCACGGGTTCCTCGAGAAGCTCGACGGCATCGATTTCGCCCGGCGCGTCACCATCGGGATCCGCGCCGATCGCTACAAGGCCGAGGTGCCGACGGTGACCGGCCCGCTCGCCCGGCGCCGTCCCGTCCACCTCGACGAGGTGCGCTGGGCGCGCGCCCACACCGACCGGCGGCTGAAGTTCACGATCCCGGGGCCGATGACGATCGTCGACACGCTCGCCGACGAGCACTATCGCGACCGCCGGCGGCTGGCCCTGGAGTTCGCGCGGATCATCAACGAGGAAGCGCGCGAGCTGGTGGCGGCCGGGCTGGACGTGCTCCAGCTCGACGAGCCGGCCTTCAACGTGTACATGGACGACGTGGCCGCCTGGGGCATCGAGGCGCTGCACCGGGCGATCGAGGGGCTCGGCTGCACGACCGCCGTGCACATCTGCTACGGCTACGGGATCAAGGCCAACATCGACTGGAAGCAGACGCTCGGCGGCGAGTGGCGCCAGTACGAGCAGACGTTCCCGCTGCTGGCCAAGAGCCGGATCGACCAGGTCTCGGTGGAGTGCGCCAACTCGAAGGTCCCGCTGTCGCTGCTGGGCCTGCTGGCCGGCAAGGACGTGCTGGTCGGCTGCATCGACGTGGCCACCAACGCGGTGGAGACGCCGGCCGAGGTGGCCGCGACCATCCGGCTCGCGATGCAGCACGTGCCGCCCCAGCGCCTGTATCCGTGTACCAACTGCGGCATGGTGCCGCTCCCCCGCGCGGTGGCCCGCGGCAAGCTCCGGGCCCTGGTGGCGGGCGCGCGCATCGTGCGAGAGGAGCTCGGCCCCTGATGCTCCAGGTCTTCGCGCTCAAGTACGGCGAGCGGCAAACGACCGCGTGCCAGTTCTTCTTCCGCGAGGCGTCGCACGAGCCGATCACGCTGCACTTCTTCGTATGGCTGATTCTCGGCGGGCCGTATCCGGTGCTGGTGGACACGGGCTTCCGCCAGGAGGACGCCGCCGAGCGCGGCATCGCGAACTTCGTCAGCCCGGCGACGATGGTCGAACGGGTTGGTGTCAAGGCCGCCGACATCCCGACGGCGCTGATCACGCACCTGCACTGGGATCACTGGGCGGGCCACTCGCTGTTTCCCGCGGCCGAGTTCTGGATCCAGAAAGAGGAGATCGCGTTCTGGACGGGACCGGTTGCCCGTTACGACGCCTACAAGGTGGTCGCCAGCGCGCCGTCGCTGGCCGCGCTGGTGCGGATGAGCTACGCCAACCGCGTGCGGGTGGTGGAGGGTGAGCGCGAGGTGTTCCCCGGTCTCAGCGTGCGCTGGCTGGGCGGCCACACGGCGGGCCTGCAGATCGTCACGGTGGAGACGGCCAAGGGCCGCATCGTGCTGACCTCCGACGCCGCGCACTTCTACCGCAACGTCGAGCGCTACCAGCCCGCCCAGCTCTTCACGAGCCTGCCCCAGATGCTCGCCGGCTTCGACACGATCCACGCCCTGGCCGGCGACCGCTCGCGCATCGTCGCCGGCCACGATCCCGAGGTCGCCGAGCGGTTCAAGGCGCTCGAGCCCGGGATCGTGCAGATCGCATGAGAACTGGGTCACGGACGGTTCTCAGCCCGACCGGCGAGCGCCGGAGCCCGGCGAAGGCGCTCCGACGGCAAATCCAATGATCGACGCGAGCTGGTACGTCGACGACGAGGGGGCGCTGCCGCTCGGCGCGCCGTTCCGGCCCGGGCTCGATCCGCTGCCGAAGCGGCAGCACGCGTGGGCGGTGATCAAGGACAGCCTGGGCCGCCCGGCCCACGGCGAGCCGCGCGCGGCCCTGCGGCGCGTCACCATCCCGGTGCCGCGGCCGGCCCCGCACGAGGCGATCGGCTACGTGCTCTACGCCGGACTCACCTACAACACGCTGTTCGCCGCGCGCGGCGTGCCGATCTCGGTCTTCGACCTGCACGACCGCGACCTGCACGTGCCGGGCAGCGGCGCCGTCGTGCTGGTGGCCGCGCTCGGGGGCGAGGCCGCGCGCCAGGCGCGCCTGAAGACGGGTGAGCTGCGCGTGCTCTATCCCGGCGTGTCGGATCTGCTCTCGCCCCGCGCGGGCGAGGATCCGATGCACGCGGACTTCAAGATCCAGGGCTACGAGACGCCCGACGGCTCCTTCTGTCAGTTCGTGCGCTGCCAGGCCCCGCAGCTGCTGGCCCACTCCGAGCGGCTCACGCTGCCCGAGGGCTCGTCGTACATGCTCGACCTCGAGACCGTCGCGAAGGCGCTCTTCGACGTCGCGCGGGTCGGCGTGGACGAGTGCGTGTTCGTCGAGGGTGCGGCCGGCGGTACCGGGTTGTACGCGGTCGCCTGCGCCGTCCTGCGGGGGGCGCGGGTGACGGGGCTGGTCTCCACCGAGGATAAGGGCCGGCTGGTGCTGAGCCGCGGCGCCGGCGCCTTCGTGAACCGCAAGGACCCGGCGGTGGCCGGCGCGTTCACACCGGTCCCGCTCGAGCGCGCCGCCCGGGCGGCGTGGACGGCGGCCGGCCGCAAGCTGGGCGAGGTCGTGCGGGCCGCCAACGACGGAGCGCCGATCGACGTCGTCGTGTCGTCGGTCGGCCGCGATCTGTTTCCGCGGATGATCGACCTGCTCGGCCCCGGCGGCCGCCTCCTGTTCTACGGCGCCACCAGCGGCTACACGCTGACGTTCCTCGGCAAGCCGGGCGCCGCGCCGGCCGCCGAGATGCTGCGGCGGGCGGGGTTGCGGCCCACGCACGGCGTGCTCGTGTACTGGCGCGGTCCCGGCGACGCCGTCGGCGCCGACGCGGTCGGCGCCGCGCTCCGCGCCGGCGCCCGCGTGGTCGTGGCCACGCGCTCCGATGCCGAGGCCGCCGAGGTGCAGGCGGCCCATCGCGTGCACGGCGTCGTCAGCGTCGAGGCGCTGACGCGCGGCGCCGGGCTGCGCTGGCCGGAGGCGATGCCGGACTACGACACGGACGCCGAGGGCTTTCGCGCGTACCAGGACGCCACGCTCAAGCCGTTCGGCCTGGCCGTGGGACGTGTGCTCGCCGCGCCCGACAACCCGCGCGGCAACCCGGACGTGATCGTCGAGCGGACCGGACAGGACACGCTCGGCGTCAGCACCTTCCTGGCGCGTCCGTTCACGGGCGTCGTCGTCTATCTGGAGGGCACGGCCGAGGACCGGTTCTCGTTCTACGCGCCCAACGTCTGGATGCATCAGAAGCGCGTGCTGTTCCCGAGCTTCGCGATCCTTGGTAGCCATCTCTCCAACGCGCACCAGGCCGAAGAGGTCATCCGCCTGCTCGACGCCGGCGCGCTCACCATCCACCCGCCGGTCGTGCACGGCTGGGACGAGCTGGCCGAGGCCCACCAGGCGATCCACGAGAACCGCCACGCCGGGACGCTGACGGTCCGTGTCGGCGCCACCGGAGCGCTCGACAACGCCCGCACGACCCGCCAGGTATACGAGGCGTGGGGATCGCGCTTCGTGGACGGCAAGGCCGTGCGCGTGCGAATCGACCCGGTGCGCCCCGGCCGGCCGGAGCTCGTTGCGCTGGTGACGATCGACGTGCCGCCGGCCAACGCGCTCTCCGGCGCGACGCTCGACGACCTCGAGCGCGCCCTCGACGCGCTGGGGGCCGAGCCGCACCTCAAGGCCATCGTGCTCACGGGCGGCGGCAACCTGTTCGTGGCCGGCGCCGACATCCGCCAGCTCCGCGCGTTCGCGCGCGCCGAGGAGGTGGAGGCGCTCGCCGGGCGCGCCCAGGGGCTGTTCGGTCGGCTGGCGCGACTGCCGGCACCCGTGATCGCCGCCGTCGACGGCTACGCGCTGGGCGGCGGCAACGAGCTGCAGATGGCGTGCGCCTATCGCATCGCCTCGCGCCGGGCCGAGCTGGGCCAGCCGGAGATCAACCTGCACGTCATCCCGGGCTTCGGCGGCACCCAGATGCT
>JBGPZN010000013.1:0-16820 GCA_041493815.1 Methylomirabilia bacterium | reverse complement strand
GGGCCCGCGGTACCAGGCGCGCACCGGGTCGCCGCGGCGCGTGCGGTGGCCTAGGCCAATGTGGCCGGTCTGCACCACCTCGGGCCGCGCGCCGGCGGCCGGCGTGTTGGGCGGCGCTTCGGCCACGCTGCCGAGCAGGCCGACGTCGAGCTTCTGCATCAGCTTCTCGAAGGTGGCACCCTCGTCGGTGGTGAACGACCAGTGCGCCAGCACCGGGAAGCGCAGCACCTTCTCGATCGCGAAGGTCTCGATCGGGAAGCGGAAGCCCTGCGCCATGGTGTCGCGCACCAGGCGCTTGGCATCCGGGTCGAGCGCCACGGCGGACACCTGCTGCGTGGCCGAGCTCCACTGCTTGCTCACCGGAGGCTGGGCCATCTTCGCCGCGCCGTCGATATCCACCACCGGCTTCGCCGCCGCGGCACCCGCCGCTGAAAATGCCGCGGCCACGGCCCCCGGCGGGCGCTGGCCCTGCAGGCCGGCCACGCCGGGAAGCACCACGTTGCCGAGCTGCGCATTGCCCAGCACCTGCACGTCGGGCCCGCCGCGCGGGTCGGCGCTGGCGAGCACGCGCCAATCCTGCGCGCGCACGAACTCGAAGTTCGCCACCGGCGGCAGCGGCTTCGGCAGCGCCTCGAGCTGGCCTTCTAGGTTGACGAGGCAGGCCATGTAGCGCACCGACTTGCCGGCCGCATCGTCGAACACCGGCAGGCGGTTGGCCAGCACCACCGCGAGCCAGCCGTCGTCGTCGCCGTTGGCGAGCTCGGTGTCGTTGACGTCGACCTCGCGCACGTGGGCGAGCAGCGGCAGGTCGTCCTTGCAGGGGAAGATCTTCTTCACCACCGTCTCGGTGACGGCGAGGTACAGGCCCTGCTCGACGTCCTTGTCGTCCGGGTCGAGCAGTTGGGTGCCCGCCGTCACGCAGTCGCGCACCGCCGTGGCGGTGGACAGCTGCGCCTCGCCCTCGGCCACGACGACGAGCGCGAGCCACGGCGTTTCGGACGGCTGCACCTGCCCCGCCGGGTTGCGCTCCCAGGGCAGGGTGCGGCGCTTGAGCACGATTTGCGGCAGCCGGTCGCCGAACGCGCCCTCCGCATTCGCGGGCGGGAAGCTCGACAGGATCTGGTCGGTCGGCATCGTGTAGCGCGGCGCGGCGATCTGCACGTGCGTGTGCTCGGACTCCACGCCGAAGGGCAGGTCGACCTGCTCGGTGACGAGCTCGTAGCGGCCGGCCGTGACCGACGGCATCACGTTGCTGTGCAGGATGAAATGGCCTGTCTTGGGCATCAGCGGCGTCCTCCAGGCTTGCGGTTGGGGGCACGGGCGGCGCGGCGGCGCATCAGCGCCGCGACGGCCACCCCGCCCTGCGCGCGCGCCTTGGCGGCAGCGCGGTCGTCGGTGCTGCGCGTCGGGCCGATCCAGGCGATGCGGCTCGGCGTGGCCGCGCCGGTGGCGCTGGTGGTGGCGAAGGGCTGCATCGCGGCGTCGAGCCCGCGCGAGGAGACCAGCGCCACGGCGCCGGTGGCATCGACCTCGCCGCTGGCCATCACGCCCACCAGCGACCAGCCGTCCTGGCTGGCAATGGTCACCACCACCGGCGCCGCGCCCTCGGGCACGACGTCGTAGGCGAGCACGCTGCGGTTGTCCATCGCCAGCAGCACCGGCGGCATCTCGCGGCCGGCGCGGTCGAGCGCGCGGGTGGCACCGTCCAGGCCAAGCAGCAGCTGACGGCCGTCGAGATTGTCGCCGGCCGAGGCCGGATCGTCGAGCACGACCACCACGGTGCGCGCCGTGCCGGCGAAGGTGGTGGTCAGCGTGCTGGTGCCGCGCGCGAGTTCGGCGCCGTTCACCCAGCCGGCGTCCAGCCGCTCGCGGTGCAGCGCGAGGCGTTCGCCGTTGGCATGCACCACGCAGCCCGGGCCGACGGCGGTGGCGTGGCCGGCGTAGGGCATCTGCAGGCCGGCATGCCAGCCCGCCAGGCCGATGCGCGACTGATCGGCCACGGCGCCCTGGCCGACGGCGACGATGCGCTCGGTGCCGCGCGGCACCTCGAGCACGCTGGTGGTCAGACCGGGGCCGAGTAGCGTGTCGGCGAGCCGCCGGCCACCGTGGCCGAGCATCACCACGCGGGCCGGGGCGCCGGCCACGGCGAGCTTGGGCCGTGCGCCATCGGGCAGCGCATCGGCGTGGGCGTTGGGCAGCTTGAGCACCACGGTCTGGCCGGCGGCCAGCGGCGCACCGGCGTTGGCTGCCCTGACGGTGCGCGCGTTCGTGCCGACCGCCAGCGCGGCATTGAAGTCGGCCAGCGGTGCCGCCAGCGCCGCACCGGCACGCGAGACCAGCGCCGTCGCGCCATGCGCCACGGCGGTGGGCGGCACGGTCTGCGCGGCCACCAGCGTGGCACTGCGCTCGTTGCGTGCGGCGGGTTGTGCCGGCGTGTCGGTCAGCACCAGCCGCGCGGCGATCGAGCGGCTGCGCTGAGCCTCCACGCCAGCCAGCGTGGGCGGCGCCGTGCGCCAGGCGCGTTCGGAGCCCTTCACCGTGGTCTTGGCCTTGGGCGCCACCGCCAGGCCGACCGTGGCCCCGGACAGCAGGCCCACCGCGATCGGCGCGTCGATGAAGTGGTCGTAGACCTTGGCGGGCGGCCGCTCGGCGATCTCGGGGATGGCGGTCTGTGTCGGCGTCTCGATGCCTTCGGTCAGCGTGCCCAGCCTCGGCGGCGCCTGGCGTTCGCCGCGCAGTGCGACCAGTGCGGTGGGGGTGGCGCTGGACTTCAGGAACGTCGTCGCTGCGAGGAAGGCCGTCTCGGTGTCGCCGGCCGGCGCGAGCAGCGCGGTGACGTCGCTGGCCAGCGTGCGCAGCGTGGCCACGTCGAGCGCGCTGCGCGTGAACGGCAGCGGCAAGCGCTTGTTGATCTCGACCTGGTAGTACGGGATCTCCGGTCCGCCCGGCGAAAGCGTGGCGCGGCAGACGAGGTCGATCTCGCTCAGTGCCTCGAGCAACTCGGCCTTGGGCACCTGGCGGTTGTTGGCGTCCTGCGGCGGGCCCCACACGCCCACCGGGAAGCGGCCGAAAGGCCGCACCGTGTCGATGAACGGGTAGAGCATCGCCACGCCGCCGCGCATCCAGGTGAGGCGGATGGTGGGCACCACGTCCGACAGCTCCATCGGCGCCACGCCTATCGCGCGGCTCGGCGGGTGCGTCGTGGTGGTGATGGCGGCCGGCGCGAGCGTGCGGTTGATGCGCGTGGCCGGCACCGTGCTCGTGAAGGTCATCGAGAACTCGACCACCACCACGAAGGGCCGCGACGACGAGCCGTCGGGTGTGGACTGCTCGCCCTTGGCCGGCAGCGCGCCGCTGTTGGTCATCAGCGCATGCGGGCGGGCCTTGCCGCTGTCGGCGACCTCCAGGTACTTGGTGATGAAAGCGTCGGCGCTGATCGGCTGCTTCTGCGCCTTCTCCGAGCCGCCGAACTCGAAGGTCAGCTCGATCGGCCCGACCTCGAAGGTGACGCTGCCGCGGAACTCCGGCCCGAGCACGTGGATGCGCGCACCCAGGCTCACCGAGATGGTGATCTCGCCGAAGATCCAGGTGTCGATCGTCACGCCCGCGGCGATGCGTGCATAGGCGCTGACGTCGTAGTGGAACGGGTCGAAGAAGACGATGCCGTGCGCGCCGAATTTCACCTCGGCCCAGGCCGGGCCGAAATGCGCCGAGGCCTCGAAGTCGCCGCCGGCCATCAGCGCCTCGGAGGTCAGCGCGAAGTAGCTGCCGGCCTTGATGACGATGTTGTCGCCGATGCTCCAGCGCAGGCCCAGGCGCGGCACCACCGGGTAGCCGTCGCGGTGGAAGTCCGGGTGGTAGCCGCCCATGGTCAGGACGAACTCGCCGGACTTCTCGCCCTTGAACCAGATCACGTAGGCGAAGCCGCCGGTGAGCTTGATGTCCTGGTAGAGCAGCCAGGAGTTGTCCGTGAGCTGGCCCTGCACCCACAGCACGCCCTCGCTGCTGGAGAAGCGCACCAGCAGCGCGAGCTCGATCGAGACCAGCGCCACCTGCGGCCGCGGCAGCGCCATGCGGGCCAGGCCGAGCAGGTTGATGTCCAGCCCGTCGCCCACCTGCACGCCCACCACCGCGATGCCGTCGACCAGCGCGAAGCTGTTGAACGACAGCCCGGCGGCGAACCAGAAGGTGCCCTTCTGCATCGGGAAGTAGTTGCCCAAGGCGCGCAGCTGCGTCATCGGGTCGCTGGGCGTGGCGGCGATGTCCAGCGCCTGGATCAGCGGGTAGTCGCCGAAGTTGGCCAGCTCGGTGGGCACGACCAGCCGGCGGTTGATGCCGAAGCCGCCGCCGATGCCGGTGAGGAAGAAGGCCGGCGGCCCGCCGATCGGCCCGTTGACCGCGCCGATGGCGAAGAAGGCGGTGAACTTCTGGCCGTTGCTCTCGCCCTCGCCGTAGCCGCCGTACACCGTAAGGCCATAGACCGCGAAGCGGCCGAGCAGCATCCCCAGGTATTCGATGCCCTGCGGCGTGGTCTGCTTGAGCAGCCCGCCGGCCAGCGTCACGCCGGCCATGTCGGCCGACACCGCCAATCCGGCGAGGTCGATCGCCCAGCCGGCCGGGTTGAAGAAGTCGTTGTTGCCGACGATGTAGGTGATCTGCAGGTCGTCGACCGCGCAGGTCAGCCCGAACATCGACACCGAGCCGTCCATCAGCAACGAGATGCGCTCGAGCTTGCCTTGCGGCATGGTCGCGCCGAAGCCGATCTGCTCGAGGTAGAGTGGGCCGAAGCCCTTCTGGATGGCGATCCACCACGGCCCGGTGCCGTCGCCGGCGCTGAGCGACACCTGCGCCGAACCACCGTTGTGCACTTGAATGGCCAGCGCCGGCGAGAACGCCGGCTTGGGCGGCGTGGGCCCGGTGTCGCGCATGATGCCCTGCGCGATGCCGTTCTCGCCCTGGGCGCCCGAGGCCGACACCGCGAGGTTGGCAAACTGAAGCTGCACGCCGCCGCTCTTCGCGCCGCCCCCGTCGATCACCGCATAGGCATGCAGGGCGATCGACTCCAGCGTGATGCCGGCGTCGAGCAGCGGGCCGGAGGACTTGCCCACACGCAGGCCGAGCCCATCGACGACGAGGCTGGGTTCGAAGCGCAGGGTGCCGCCGTCCGGAATGAAGCCCACGAACAGACCGCCGGTACCGCCCGAGCTCGGCGTGATCCAGTCGTTGTCGTTCTCGAGCCAGAGCATCACGTCGTCGCTGAGCAGCTCGAAGCGATCGGTCACGCCGATGCGCAGGCCGATCGTCTGGGTGTCGGGGTGCTTCAGGAAGGCGAGTTCCAGGTCGCCCACCGGGATGGTGATGCCGGCCGAGGCAATGTTGCCGAACAGCTTCTGGACGCGCGCGAGCAGCGTGCCCGGGTCGAACACATTGGCGATCAGCTGCGTCGGGTTGGGCACGTCGGCGAGCACCACGCCGCGCATCAGGAAGCGCACATCCTGCACGCCCACATCGGTGTCGAGCAGGTCGTTCACCGCCTGCTGCGCCATCGCGACGGCGGCCACCAGGTCGGCCACCACCTCGACGATGCGCAGCGCCACCTGCGCCGGGTCGGCGGTGGCGATCGCGCTGGCCAGCACGCCGTCGCTGGCGACGAGGTCGAAGCTGGCGGTGTCCAGCGTCCAGCGCGCGGCGAAGTGGTGCGTGGCGTTGGCCGACAGGCCGACCATCACGCGGCGTCCGCCGGCCGGGTTCAGGCCCGCGGCGATGCTCGCGAAGGGGCGCAGCATCACGCCGCCGGCATCGATCTCGGCCGGGCCGGTGGCGATGCTCAGTTCGTCCAAGCCCGCGGCGCTAATCGCCAGCGTGGCGCCGAGCGTCTGGATGCCGGGCACTGCGATGGCCGGCGCCGACAGCGACACGCGGCCGGCCGACGGGTTCCAGGCCAGCGTGACACCCTCGACGGTGATGCTGATCTCGTTGGACGAGGCCGCGGCGCTCACGCCCGCGGGCAGGAAGTCGTCGACCAGCGGGGCGAGCGTGGCCAGCCCGGTGCTGACGATCGAGGGCACGGCGGCGGTGAGCGCGCCCACCGGGTTGGCGGCCCAGGCGCGCAAGGCATCGCCGTCGAACTTCTTCGTCGGCGAGCCCTTGCGCAACGCGAGCGCATCGCCGACGGTGCGCACCAGGTCGCCCGGCGTGCCGGCGATCTCGGCCAGGCGGTCGAGCAGGAAGGGCAGCGCCGCTTCGGCCGCGTCCGACAGCGAGCCGAGTCCGGCGAAGGGCAGCAGGCGAATGTCGGCGCCGGTGGCGGGGCGCAGGAAGACTTCCAGTCCGCCACTGCCGATGCGCGCGTAGACCGCCTGCCGACCGGGCACGTCACCGTCGAGGCCGACGTGGGTTTCCAGGCCGACGCTCGGCGCACCGGTCGGCCCCACCGTGAGGCTGGCGCCGATGCCGCCGGACAGGCGCGCGGTGACTCCGTTGGGCGCGGTCCACTTGCTCGGATCGACCTGCAGCGTGAGGCGCGCGCCGGGGCCATCGGCGGCCACCGCAAGGTTCACGCCCTTGGCGAGCGCAATGGGCTCGCCATTCGCGACGGGCAGGCCCATCAGCGGGCGCAGCGCGTCGAACAGCGATTGGATCTTCACCGGGTTGGCGGCCAGCGAGTCGGCGCTGCGCAACCAGCCGGCCGGGTCGGCGAACAAACCAGCCAGCGGCCGCAGCGCACGTTCGGTATCGCTCGCCACGCCGGCCAGCAGGCCCAGCGCGTCGAGCGCGGCGTCGATCACCCGGCGCGCGCCGGCGTCGGCACGCCGCATGATCTCCAGCGCGACGTGTGCCCCGAGGCTGGGCGCCGCCTGCACCAGCATGCGTGCGAGCGCCTGGCCGTCGGGCGCGGGCCACAGCGCGGCCACGTCGCGGGTGCCGCCGCTGCGGTGCCAGTGCAGCGAGATGCGCAGCGGGTTCAGCTCGAGCTGCAGTTGCAGGCCGCCCACTGTGGGCAGTGCGGCATCGGGTCCGAAGCGCAACTGGCCACTCAGCGCACTCGGCGAGGCGCTCAGGTCCGCCAACCAGCCGAAGCGGCCGAGCGCACTGCCGCCGCCTTGCACGCGCACGGTGTGCGTGGGCAGGTCGATGCTGGCGCCCAGCGGCCCGAGCAGCGCATTCAGCGACGACGAGATCTGCGCGCCGGCCGACGCGAGCCGCTGTCGCACCAGGCCCGCCGGGTCGTGCACCAGCTGGTCGACGGCGTCGCCCACCACGCCGCCGTTGGCGGCGATCAGGCCGAGCGCCTTGAGCAAGTTGCCCAGCGCGAGCGAGGCGGTGCCGCCCAGGTCGGCGGTGAGGCGCTGGATGGCGGCGGCGAGCAGCACGCGCGCCTCGGGCAGCACGGGCAGCGCGTCGTCGTCGAGGTTCCCGAGAGCGAGCGATTCCCACGACTGGCCGAACACGCGGCCGTCATGCAGCACCACGCGCGAGCTGCCGGGCGAACTGCCGTCCAGCGGCAGCGTGAGGTCGGCCGAGACGGCACGCAGTTCGAGCTCGGGCGTGGCGGCCAGCCAGCCGAGACGGTCGCCGATGCGCAAGTTCACGCGCAGCAAGCGCGAGGTGTCGATGCCGCTGCCTTCGTCGAAGGCAAACAGCTGCAGCTCGGCGCGGCCACTGATCGTGACGGTGCCCGTGGCATCCGCCGGCAGCACCCAGCGCAGCCCGGCGTGCACGCCGGTGGGCTCGGGCAGCGGCGTGGCGGCGCGCTCGCGGGCGCGCTGCGCCAAGCCGGCAGCGACGATCGCGGTGAGCGCGGCATCGACCTGGCTCTGCGCCGCCTCGCCGAACTGCGCGTACACGGCAAGCCCGGTGCGCGGCGCTTCGGCCGGCGCGATGCTGGTGCGCAGGTCGGCGGCCGGGTCGGGGAGCGTGGCGAGGTCCATCAGCGCGGCCACGAGGCTGCGGCCGAGGGTGAGGTCCGCATCGTCCGGGTCGCCGTCGGGCTCGGGCATGAGGCGCTGCAGCAGGCGCAATGCATCGGCGGTCGGCTGCACGCTGAGCGCTGTCAGCGACACCGGGGACAGCGGCGTGCCCAGCAGCACGAGGTCGGTCACCGCCACCTGCGCCTGCGCCGCCACGCGCGCGGCATGGCCGGCACCGTGCAGCGCCACCAGCGCGATGTCGCTGCTCACGTCGGCCAGCGCATCGAGCACGCGGGCGAGGCGCGCCGCCTGCTCCGGCGTGCCGTCGGCGCTGCTGCCGCTCACGCGGCAATCGGCGCGCGAGCCGAGCGCGACGAACCAGTCGCCGGTGGCCGCCGTGGGTGCGGGGAACATCGTCGCGGCCAGCCCGGCCGTGGCGAGGTCGATGCGCCGATCGGTGGGCACATCGGGCCAGGCCTCGCTGCCGAGCGCGACGTAGACCGTGGTGGTCGGCACGCGGCCAGTCAGGTCTTCGAGGTCGAGCTGCTCGAACAGCTGCGCGGCGGCCAGGCCGACGCGACGGATGGTGATGCCTGCGGGTGCCACCGGCGGCGGTACGATGCGGCCGTCGCCGCCGATCCAGCGTTGCACGATCGCGTCCAGGCCGGCGGCGACGTCGCGCCCCTCGATCAGCTCGCGCACGTCGCTCGCCACCTCGGCCTCGGCCTGCAGCGCGGCAACCAGCGCCTCGGTGCCCAGCCCGGGCTGGCCGGGGCGCCAGTTCTGCAAGGCCTGCGAGGCGCCCACGAGCCCCGGTTCCAGCCCGGCCGGCGGGAACCACACCGCGATGTTCGGCAGGCCCTCGGCGATGGCCAGGCGATAGGGGTCGTCCGGGTGCCCGGTGCCGTCGATGACGCCGCGCGCTGCGCCGGCACCACCGAACAGGTCGGCCACCAGCGCGAGCGCGCGCGGGCCGAGGTCGCTCATGGCCAGCTGCGGCAGCCAGGCGCGCAACGCGGCCTCGGGCGAGGTCACGATGTCGGCCAGGCGCAGCCGCGCGAGGTCGAGCACCTCGCCGCTGGTGTCTGCCGCTTCCTCGAGCCAGCCGAGCGCGTGCACCACGTCGCCGAGCGTGCCGCCGATCAGCGCGCCGAGCCGGCCGACCAGCGCCTGCACGCCATCCCAGGCCTCGGGCGGCAGCGTGACGCTGCCGTCGCTGGCGATCACCGGCAGGCTGATCGGCAGCACGAGGTCGTCGGTCTCGAGTGCGAGCGACGGCGCGCTCACGCTCGCCGCCAGGCCCGCCTGCGGCGACCACGCCAGGCGCAGGCCCACGTGCTGGGCGCTGAAAGCGATGCCGTCCGCCAGCGCGAGCCGCGCGCGCGGCGGGTTGGCGCCGCGTTCGCGTGCCGTGAGCGTGGCCTCCACGGCCGCCAGCAGGCTGGCGCTGCGCGCCGCGAGGTCGATGCTGGCGAGCGTGGCGCCGATGCGCGTCTGCACGACGGTGCAGCGCTGGCCGAGCGTGTCGACGCTGGTGGCCGCCGCGAGGCCGATGCTCAGCACCGGGCCGCTGGAAGAGACCTCGAGTTGCAGCGGGCCGACCAGTGGCAGCGTCCACGGCACGTCGACCGTGCCCTCGCCCTGCACGACGGCGAGCGCCTGGTCGGCATCGGCCAGCGCCGTGCGCAGCGCGCCGAGCACGCTGCGCGCGGCGGCGGGCACGGTGACGAGCTGCTGCCAGTAGCCGCCGATGGCCGGCAGCGGGTCGGCCATCAGCGAGGGCAGCGTGACCGCGGTGACGCCCGCCGGTGCATCCAGGCCGATCAGCTGCCGCACCACGCCGAGCACATCGCCCAGGCCGGCGAGCAGCAGGTTGGCGATGTCGCCCACGGTGTTGTCGGCCACGTCCATCACCGCGTCGGGTGAGGTCAGGTCGAGCGTGGCGTAGCTGTGCTCGCCGAGCGTCACGCCGTCCGCGGCGAGCACGAAGTTCAGCCGCCGCGCGCTGTCGAGCGCGAAGCCGATGCGCAGCGTGTCGGCATGCGCGGGCATCGGGTCGGTGATGTCGAGGATCGGGCTGCCCACTCGGCCGGCCGCGGCCCACAGGCCGAGGCTGGGCAGCGCGAACGCCGCGCCGGTGACGAGGTCGATGCGGCACAGCTCGGCGCGCGCCTCGACGCGGGCGTCGTCGTTGCCGAGTTCGATGCCGAGGGTCGGCGTCAGCCGCGGGTTGCCGCTCGGCCCGTTGTCGACGCGCAGGCCGAGCGTCAGCGTGGCGTCGCCGAGGTCGAACTCGACCGTGTCGCCCACGCGCGACCCGCCGATCACCGCCGCCAGGTGGGCCAGCCAGTCGTTGCGGCTGCCGGTCTGCGCGAGCAGGCCGCGCACCCAGCCGGCGATGGCGATCACGCCGCGCGTGGGTAGCTCGGTGATCGGGAAGTCGGGCACCGCGTCGCCGTTCTTCAGGCCGAGCAGGCCGGCCAGCGCGGCGAGCTTGGGGTCGGCCGTCAGCGCATCGGCCTGCGCCTTGACCAGCGAGAGCACCAGGTCGAGCAGCGCGTCGTCGAGCTCGTCGGCACCATCGGCCGACACGCGCACGTCGCGCGGCGAGGGCGCGCCGGGCAGCTGCAGCCCGGTGAGCGCGAGGCCGAACACCGGGCCCTTGGCATCGCTCGGCGACGTGGGCAGGTCGACGTCGATGCCGATGCCGCCCAGCCGCGTCTGACCCGGCACGGCCGGCGATGCATCGACGGTGATGGAAGTGCCAATGCGGAGGCGCCCGCCGGCCGAACCGAGCAGCAGCGGCTGGCTCACGCTCGGCCCGCCGTTCTTGTGCGCGCGGAACAGCGGCACGGCCAACGTGGTGGCCGACGCCGGGTTCGTCGTGCTGAAGCGCAGGCCCAGGCCGATGTGCAGGCCGTCGGCCTGGCTCTCGTCGACGGTGACGGCCACGCTCATCGGCGGGTCGTCCAGCTCGACGATGGGCAGCCACACCACGTCGGCTTCGGTGCTGCGGTCGGCACCGCCCATGGCCTCGTCGACGAAGGCGATCAGTGCGTTGCGCTGCGCCGGGTCGGCGAGCATGCTCTTCAGGAAATCCTCGGGCCGCGCGAACCAGCCCTGGTTGGGGCTGCCGTCGGCCTGGAAGATGCCCAGCGCCTTGGCCAGGTTGCCCAGAACGCCCAGGTCGCCCGCGCCGAAGCTCATGGGCGGCCCCTGATCTTCGTGGCGCTCTTGAGCGTGCTCGACCCGGCAAAGCGGTGCCGCGCCATCGGCACGATCTCGATGCCGCGGCCCGTCACCGCGATCTCTGCCGGCACGAGCAGGTTGCCGCGCTGGTCCTTGCCCGTCGCCGCGGCGATGCCGGTGACGAGGCCGAGCACGCACTGCCATGCGTACGCCACCAGCGCATTACCCCAGGGCACCACGATCCGCTCGGGCCCGTTCGGACGCCGCGAGGCGGCGGCGTACAGGCCGGCGGGTTGCTCGGGCGAGCCCACCGCGAACAGCACCTCGACCATCGCCGGGCCGGTCTGATCGCAACGCACCGGGATGCCGATGCGGATGAGCCCGGTGGAGAGCTTCACGTTCACTTCCGCGAACAGCACCGCCAACTCGTTCTCTCCCTCGACCCAGACCACCTCGTTGCGCTTGCCGGGGCGGAAGAAACCGGCCGCGCGCCGCGCCGCGACACGCAACAGATCCGTGGCCCGGTCACGTTCAATGAAGACGGTCTTGAATACCTCGCCCTCGCCCATCGGCCGCACCACCTCCGGCAGACGCCGAACTCGACGCTCGGCCGCAATGAACTGGGCGAACTCCGGGGCGACGGTCTCTGCCATATCGATCGGTCCTCTATGCGGAGGTCACGACTTTGCTAGGGTCAAAAGTGGTGTCTGCAATCGGCCGTCGGTCACGGGAACCCCGCGCGCGTATCAGCTCGAACCGGGCTTTCGCAAGTGGCACCACGCGCAGCAAAGTGAACGCGTGCGACGGAACTTCTTGGCGCGCCCTTATCGACTACGAAACCACAGGCATCTGTTGCGCAGGCTGGAGTCTTGTTCACGGCACCTCGCCGGTCGTTGGGCGATTTCCGTTCCTCCTCCTCCCCCAACCAGGCTTGAGCCAACCTGCGCCAATCTCTCCACGCCAGGCCCATCGAGCCGAGACTCAGCAACGCCATCAGAAGGACCATGCCCCACTCGACAGAGCCATCGCCGCCATCAGGATCGAAACCGAATCCTCGCTCGATCCAATCGGGCCAGACCAACGTCAGAGCAAGTGCGATAGCACAAATTGCCCCGAACACAACTTCACTCAAGAATCTCAGTCTCAGACGCTTTGTCATTTCAAACGATAGGCTTGAAGTGGAAGATCTTGTCCGGCGTTGTGGGCTCCGGCCCCCAGCGCTTGCCGAAGGCAAACACCCGGGCGACCGGCTCGGCGATGGCGCGCCTGACGAAGTGCTCGATGCGGTAGGACGGGATGCTGGAAGTCCTCCTCGATCAGGTACAGCAGTTCGGCGGGCTGTTCCTTGGACTTGACGTTGACGGCGATGCGGTAATCCGTGCCGGCGGCGCGCAATTGCAACTGGTAGTGGGGCGTATCCGGGGAATCTTCACGCCTGGCGGCAACGGCCTTGCCCACCAGCACGCCATACCTCTTGAGCAGCATTGCGACCTCCCTTTCGCCGCGCGCGCGGGGGCACGATGTCCCGCGCGGCATTTCCTAATGTCATTGAAACGGGAAATTTCAGGGAAGGGCGTAGGCGACATGAACAGCCAGACTCGGACGCCGACCGCCCCAGGAGCCCGATGTCACAGCGCACATTAGCGGCCTCCTCGCACGCCGACCGCGCCCGCTGAGCGGCATGCTATGACTGGCACACCGCCGTCGTCAACCTGGTAAGTGAACCGGCCGGATCAGCGTACGGACTATCCGTTCTGAAACCTACCCAGTAAGCACACTCCGCCCTCCCCCCTTCCCCGCCAACGCTGTATGCTCCCGGCCATCGTGATCCCTCGCCCCTTGGCCCTTGAACAACGGGAGGCGACGATGGGCGAGTCCTTGGCCTGGGTGTTGTCTTACCTGCTCCTGGAAGACTGCGCCGCAGGGACAATGAGCACTTGGGTGACGGACCAAGATGCTCTACGGTTTGTCCGTTTCAGTGCTACATGGAGTGGCAGTTCTGAGGCGTAGATGACGGGGCGACGCGGAATGTCAACTTCCGACAAGGACCTAGACTCGAAAACCCTACACAGGGACGGAACTACGAGAGTTCGCGCGGGCGGGTGACTGTATCCTCATTTCAGCTGTTGAACGGCAACGAGTTCTGGGCGGCGGCGACGAGTTGCAGGACGCGGCAGTGGACAAGCGAGAATTCCTCCGCATCGCGGCTGCGGGCACCCTGGCGTCCCCCACGGCCGCGGCGACCCGGGCGGAGACATGATCGACGCCAGGACGTGGGCGCGCTGGCGCTCAAGGGGCTGGCCCGGCCGGTACCAACCTGGAGCGTCCGCGGCCTGATCTCGCCGGGGCCGGCCACCCCCTCGACGTAGTACTCTCTCGCGCATGACACCGACATCCCGCCTCAACGTCGCCTCCGGCCGCCAGCTCGAACAGACCGCCCACTACTCGCGTGCGCTGCGCGTCGGCGACACCGTGCTGCAGTCCGGCACGACCGCCATCGACCGGCAGGGCAACGTCCGCGGCGAGGGCGACGTCACCGCCCAGGTCGACGCCATCATGAAGATCGCCGCCTGGAGCATGGGCAAGGCGGGCGGCCGGCTCGACGACGTCGTGCGCAGCCGCGTGTACGTCACCGACATCGCCGTGGGCGACGCGGCCGCCCGCGCGATCGCCCGCTACTTCCGCGACGCGCGACCCGCCGCCACGCTGGTGCAGGTCAACGGCCTGGCCCGGCCGACGCAGCTCGTCGAGATCGAGCTCGACGCCGTCGACGGCGCCGCCGCCTCCGCGCAGCGGATCTCGTCGGGCGGTCCGCTCGAGAGCGTGTACGCCTACTCGCGGGCCGTCCGCGTGGGCGATCGCGTCTTCATCTCGGGCTCGACCGCGCTCAGGGCCGGCGGCGTCGAGGGGCCCGGCGACATGTACCGCCAGACGCGCGCGACCATGGACACGATCTTCCGCGCGCTGGCCGAGGCGGGCGGAGCGCCTGGCGATCTCGTCTACACCAAGACGTACCTGACCGATCTCGGGCAGAGCGCGGAGTACACGCGGGCGTTCGTGGACGCCCTCGGCGACGTGCGGCCGGTCTCCACCCTGCTCGGCATCCCGGCGCTGGTCCGCCCCGAGCTGCTCGTCGAGATCGAGGCCGAAGCGATGCTCGGCGCCGCCCGCGCGCGCCGCGACATCTACACCCAGCACCTGCGTGAGAAGCCGCGCGGCTACGCGCGCGCCGTCGCCGTGGGCAATCAGGTCTACGTCAGCGGCTGTACTTCCGTGTCCTCCACCGGCGAGGTGCAGGCGGCGGGCGACTGGGCGCGGCAGTACGACCTCGCCATCGACACCATCGGCTGGGCGCTCGAGCAGGCCGGCGCGTCGATGAGCGACGTCGTGCGGCGCCGCACATTCACCGTCGACGGCGCCCAGCAGAACCGGAAGTACGGTGAGGGCCCGGCGCCCTTCGCGAAGAGCCACCCGACGTCGCTCGGCTGCCGCATCAGCGGCCTGGCGCGATCCGAGCTGGTCGTCGAGGTGGAGGTGACAGCCGTCAAGGGCGCCGGCGCCGGGATTCAGTGGATCGGGCCCGACGCGACAGACCCGCTGGACGCCGACTGAGGGTTACGGCAGCAGATCGCTGACGCGCACGCCCGCCTCCGGCGCCGCCAGCGGGGCGATCGACGCCTCGGCGCGGAGGGTCTGCCGGGATCCATACCTCCAGCCGAACACTGCCGCCGAATCGCTCACGGGCTGGCGATAGACCTCCAGCACGCGGTCCACGAGGTTGACGATCCAGTAGTCGGGCAATTGCGCGCGCGCGTAGAGGCTGCCCTTGTGGTCCCGATCGAGCGCGACGCTGGACACGGCGACCTCGACGACCAGCACGGGCCGCGCCGGATGCTCGCCAACGTACTCGCGCGGCGTGCCCTGCGCGACCGCGACGTCCGGCTCCGGCTCCGACTGATCGTCCAGCGCGATCGGCGCCTGCGTGCGAATTACCCAGCCCGCCCCGAATGCGGTCCGCAGCGCGTCCCCGGCCAGGTGGATGGCCGTGTAGTGCGGACTGCTCTGAGGCTCGGCGACGACGAGATCGCCCCCGAGCAGCTCGACCGCATCTCCCGGGCGAAAGACGCCGATCTCGATCAACCGGTCGTACTCCGCCCGCGTCCACTGGCGAGTCCGGACCGGGTACTCCATGACCGCGAGGCTACGATCCGCCGCGGGGGGCGTCAATGCCGCGGATCGCATACACCGGCCCGCCGCTCGCCAGCCGGTGCACCACCAGCGTGCCCACGATGCAGACGGCGAGCGCGTCATACAGCAGCGGCAGGCCGAGGCGGGCGACGACGAAGCCGCCGATCAGCGGGCCCACGGCGAGACCCGAATCGACCCACGTCGCGAACGCGGCCAGCCGCTCCACGGTGCTCCCCGAGCGCTCCTGCGTCGCCAGCACGGGCCCGACGTTCGACAGGAACGCGCGCGCGATGACGACCGCCACGGCGCCGGGGTAGATGATGCCGTGCGCGATCCCGACCAGGCCGATGACCACGACCGCGATGCACGGTGTGAGCCTGCGGCGAGCGCCGAGCCGATCGATCATCGGTCCGGCGACGAGCGAGAGTTGTTCGGAATGGTCACGCCGAACCGCATGATTAGCTCAGCACCTCCCGGAACGACCGGATCGCGTCGATGTGTGCCCGCGGCGTCGCGAAGCCGGCGCGCATCGTATCCACGGCCAGATGGCTGGCCCCCAGGCCACGCCACGCCTCGACGCGGCGGCGCCATTCGTCCTTGTCGAGCCCTTGAATGCTGATCCAGGGGTCGATGCCGAACTGCGTGCGATCGCGGCCGGCCGCCGCCAGGTAGCCATTGAGCTGGTCCACGTAACCCTTCATCCGATCATCCGGCGGTCGGCCCGCCGGCATCCAGCCGTCCCCGATCCGCGCGGCGCGCCTGAGCACGGGCTCGGCGGCGCCCCCGAACCAGACCGGGATGGGACGCCGAATGGGCAGGGGATTGATGCCGGCATTGTCGATGACGTGGTGCGCGCCCTTGTGCGTGACGAGCGGCTGGGTCCAGAGCTTGCGCAAGACCTCGATCTGCTCCTCGACGCGGCGCCCACGCGTCCGGAACTCTTCGCCGAGCGCGTCGTACTCGACGTAGTTCCAGCCGATGCCGAGGCGCAGGCGGCCTCCGCTCAGGACGTCGACCTCAGCGGTCTGCTTGGCCACGAGCGTGGTCTGGCGCTGCGGCAGGATGAGGATGCCGGTGACGAGCTCGAGCTTGGTGGTGATCGCCGACAGGAATCCGAAGAACACCATGGGCTCGTGGAAGGGATGCTCGTAGGTGTACGGCCCCGTCAGCTTCGGCTCACGGCTCGGGTGCGCCCCGAGCACGTGGTCGTAGACGAGCAGGTAATCATAGCCGAGCCCCTCGGCCGTCTGCGCGTAGTCCTTGATGGCCTGCACGTCGTTGCCGAATTCCGTCTGGGGAAAGACGACTCCGTGCTTCATGGCGCGCACTCCTTTCCGTCAATGGCCCGGTTGACGCGTCGGCGCGAGGGCGGCGAGCAGCCGCTCGTCGGGCAGGCCGGGGGTGGCCTCGTTGGGGTTGAGCGTCTGGATGCAGACGTGGTCGGCGCCGGCCGCCCAATGCTCGTCGATGCGCCGGCGAATCGCCGCCGCGTCGCCCCAGGCGATCATCGCGTCGACCAGGTGATCGGATCCG
>JBGPZN010000113.1:0-8860 GCA_041493815.1 Methylomirabilia bacterium | reverse complement strand
GACCTCGACAGCCGGCGCGAGTACCCCGAGAAGTTCGTCAACGAGCTGACCCAGGCCGGCTACCTCGGCTGCCTCATCCCGCCGGAGTACGGTGGCGCCGGCCTCGGCACCCGCGAGGGTGGACTGATCCTCGAGACGATTCACGCCAACGGCGGCAGCGCCTCCGCCTGCCACGCCCAGATGTACATCATGGGCACCGTGCTGCGGCACGGCAGCGCGGCGCAGAAGCAGGCCTACCTGCCGAAGATCGCCACCGGCGAGCTGCGGCTGCAGGCCTTCGGCGTCACCGAGCCCGACGCCGGCTCCGATACGACGCAGCTGAAGACGACCGCCGTGCGGAACGGCGACCGGTACGTCGTCAACGGCCGCAAGATGTTCATCTCCCGGGCGCAGCAGTCCGACCTCATGCTGCTGCTGGCCCGCACCGCGCCGGTCGAGCAGGCCAGGCGCCGGACCGACGGCCTCAGCGTCTTCCTCATCGACATCCGCGGGCTGAAGGGGCTGGAGATCCGGCCTCTGCGCATGATGATGAACCACTCGACCAACGCGCTGTTCTTCGACGACGTCGAGATCCCCGCCGACAGCCTCGTCGGCGACGAAGGCAAGGGCTTCCAGTACATCCTGTCCGGCATGAACGCCGAGCGCATCCTGGTGGCTTCGGAATCGATCGGTGATGGTCGTTGGTTCACGGACAAGGCCGTCGCGTATTCGAGCCAGCGTGTGATCTTCGGCAAGCCGATCGGCACCAATCAGGGCGTGCAGTTCCCGATCGCCAAGGCGTACACCAACGTGGAGGCCGCCGCACTGATGCGCGACAAGGCGGCGGCGCTCTTCGACGCCGGCGAGCCGTGCGGCGCCGAGGCCAACATGGCCAAGTACCTGGCGGCCGAGGCGGCGTGGGAGGCCGGCAACGCCTGCATCGACTGCCACGGCGGCTACGGCTACGCCGAGGAGTATGATGTGGAGCGGAAGTTCCGCGAGTGCCGTCTGTACAAGACGGCGCCGGTCAACAACAACCTGGTGCTCGCCTACGTCGGCGAGCACGTGCTAGGCATGCCGCGGTCCTACTAGCGCGAGCATTTGCGAGTGATCCAGCGAATCAGCACTCCAAGATGACCTGATGGCGACCATCGAACCTATTCGCCTTCCCTGGAAGCCGATTGAACCACTGCCTCAGGCCGATGACATCACCAACGGCGAGCTCGCCTCACTCGACGCCCTTCGCCAGGAGTGGGCGCGTCGCCTGAACGATCTGTCCGAGGAAGAGCGGGTCGCCGTACGGCAGAGAAGTCTTCGTCGGCTCTCGATTGAGACTGGAATACTTGAACGCCTGTATGAGGTCGACTGGGGGTTGACTCTCACGCTCGTGGCCGAGGGCTTTACCCGCGACGTTGTTGAACGCGCGGGTGGCCACGTTGACGACCGCACGCTAGCAACTCTGCGCGCCCAAACCGACAGCCTCGCGCTTGTTCTTGACTTTGTCCGGCAAGAGCGCCAACTAGCTCCGGGGTTCATTCGTGAGCTCCATCATGCGATTACTCGGACGCAGGACACCTACGTTGTGACCGATACGCTGGGCCGAGTGACCGAGACACAACTCGAGAAGGGTCAGTGGAAGACTCAACCCAATCACGTGTTGCGTAACGACAATACACTTCTCGAGTACACCCCCCCCGAGCACGTTCAGTCCGAAATTGATCGGCTCATACACTACTGGACTGAGCTTGATGCGACCGCGACCCATCCGATCGTCAAGGCCGCTTGGCTGCACCACCGCTTCGTTCAGATTCATCCGTTCGCTGATGGAAACGGGAGAGTCGCCCGCGCTCTCACCTTGCTTGTGTTGGAAAAGGACCACTACGCCCCTCTGGTAGTCGACCGCTGGCATCGCGGTGACTATCTCGCCGCCCTCGACAGTGCCAATCAAGGCTCGCTTCGGGATTTGATCGGGCTGTTCATTCGTCTCGAGGCCTCGGCGCTTACGAGTGAGCTGGAGAGACCTTTAGAGCCTGCGATTGGCGGCGTCGCGCTCGATGTTGCACACACCCTTGCTGCGCAGCTGGTGGAAATTCGCCGGAGACGTGAGAGTGAGATTCAGGCGCGGCTGACCGCTCGTGCGGTCGCGGTCAGTGGCAGGATGCGCCAATGGTTCGATCAGAAGCGAGCAGAACTGGGCGAGGTGTTTCGTGGTCGCGGTCTGAATGATGTCGTGGTCTCCGCAAGTACCGAGATGCCTCCCTCAGATAGAACGTACTGGTTTAGGCATCAGATCATTGAATCCGCCCAATACGCTGGCCACTACGCCGATTTCCGCACGTTTTCAGGCTGGGCCAGTATCAGGATTCGAACCGATCGTTGGCTGTTGCGTTACGTCGCCTCCCTTCATGGCGCCGGCCGAGAGCCCGGGATTATGGCGGTCACTACCTTTGCCGAGATCGAGCCTCATCCCGCACAAGAGGGAGAGGAAGGCCTGACATCCAGAGAGCTATTAAGAACGACGGTCGACGCGTTTCGGTTCGTTCACACCGAAGAGATACATGACATCAATCGCCGCGCCCCAGAACTCGAACGTCTCCTTGACGATGGCCTTTCCGTGTCCTTGGCGGAAATGCTGAAGAAACTCTAGCATCACGGTGCGATCGAACAATCAGACTTGGCGCGACAACTGATGCTCTACTTCGAGGATTTTCCGCCGGGGGACGTCCGCGAGTCTCCGTCCCGCGCGGTGACGCACGATGAGATCGTCACGTTCGCCCTCCAGTTCGATCCCCAGCCCTTCCACACCGACGACGAGGCGGCCCGGCGCACGTTCTACGGCGGCTTGCTCGCCAGCGGGTGGCACACCACCGCCATCCTCATGCGCCTGCTGTGGGAGACGTTCCTGAAGGACGCGGCCTCCCTCGGCTCGCCCGGCGTGGACGAGGTTCGCTGGATCAAGCCGGTGCGTCCGGGCGACACGCTGCGGGCGCGCTTCACCGTCACCGAGGCGCGGCCCTCGCAGAGCCGGCCCGACCGGGGCATCGTGCGGTCGTTCTCGGAGGTCTTCAACCAGCACGGCGAGGTCGTCATGACCCTGCGCGGGCTCGGACTGTTCGCCCGGCGGCCGGCCTAGATGCGCCGCGCGCTGCTCGGACTGCTCGCGCTGCTGGCGCTGCCGGCCGCCGCGGGCGCGACGCAGCAGCGGCTGGTCTTCCCCACCTTGCTGGGCGAGTACCACCTGGCCTTCGACGACACCCGAACCTCGGAGGCCGACGTGCGCGCGCTCGTCGTGCTGTCGCCGCATCTGGCCGGATGGAACAGTCTGGCGGTGGCGCCCCGGCTGGAGCGCTGTGTGGTCGGCGACCCGGCCTACGTCGACTGCCGGGGCCGCTCGCCCCAGTCGGCGAACTTCCTCTGGAACGCGCGGGTCAACCTCGAGCGCGGCGGGGCGGCGCTGAGCCAGCTGCGCGGCCTGCGCACGCCGGCCGAGCTGGAGCCGGTGGTGACGTGGTTGCAGCGCTCTTTGACGTTCAGCCTCTGGCTGGAGGAGACCAAGCTGGAGTTCTTCCGCACCGGCGACGTCGCCGTGCTGCGGCAGCGCTACGAAGACGTCGATCCGGCCCGCGACTGCGGCGCCGTGATCAATGACGTCGCGCGGGCCGGTTCCCCCGATGCGCAGTTCGACCTGGTGGTCCTGCGCTGGCACAACTGCGTGAACAACCAGTTCCGCCGCAAGCTCGGCGAGTACCCGATGCCGGCCTGGAAGAAGTTCCTGGCGGCGTGGCGGATCAACGAGCGCGTCGTCGAGCTCATCCCGACGACGCCGCGCGACGAGATCCAGAGCCGCTAGCAGGCTGCGGGTCTTCAACAACCGGCTAGGCGGGAAGGTCGGCGAGGCCGGCGGCACGGGCCGCGGCGGTGGCGCGCTCGGCCCACACAGGGGCGCCGAGAGCCCGGAACTCGGCGTGCGCCGGACCGAGGTGGCGGGCCAGCGCGGCCTGATCGCCGCGGGCGCCGGCGAGCTCGGCCAGGGCCAGTCGCGCGCGCGCGGCGACGAAGCGGGCGCCGATCTGCTCGGCCAGCGCCAGCGCCGCACCGAGCGCCCGCTCCGCTCCGTCGAGATCGTGGCGGCTCTGGGCGATCACCGCTTCCACCAGGCGCGCCTCGATGAACGCCGGCGCGAAGCTGATGCCGCGAACGATCTCCTCGCCGCGCGCCGCCAGCTCGGCCGCGCGCGCGGTGTCGCCGGCGACCGCGTGGGCGTAGGCCTGCAGCGTCGTGAACCAGCCCTCGAGCTGCCGGAAGCGCAGGCGGCGGCACCCCTCGCTCGCCCGCTCGAGCAGCGGGAGCGCGAGGGTTGACTCGTCCTTCTCGATGTAGATGCAGCCCAGGAACCCCTCGGCGATGGCGCGGCTCATCTCGTCGGGCGCCAGCTCGACCGCGCGCCGGCCCGCCTCGACCCCGGTGGCCCAGTCGCCGCGCGTGGCGTGGATCCAGCCGCTGGTCCAGGCGGTCTGGCTGGCCAGCCGCGGATCGCGCAGCTTGTCGGCGATCGTCTGCGCCCACATGACGCTGTCGAGCGCCTCGTCGAAGCGCCCCAGCAGCACGTAGCTGAGCGCGCGCGCCCAGTGGGCCATCGCCAGCCACCAGCGCTCGCCGGCGCGCTCGAGCAGGGCGACGGCCTGGCGGCCGTGATCGATCCCGGCCCGGAGGTCGCCCGACCAGAACGACTCGCGGGTGAGGATGTACTGCGCCTTGCCCTCCGTCGCGACGTCGCCCGCGCGCCGGGCCTCGTCCAGCGCGCGCCGGGCCTCCTCGATCGAGCGGGCGCTGTCCCCCAGCACGCCCAGGGCGGAGGCCAGCCGGAAGTGGTACTGGGCGGTGAGCGAAGGATCGCCGACCTGCTCCACGAGGCCGGCGCGCGCAAGCAACTCGTCGAGGCTCTCCTGGACCTGGCCCACGAGGAACTGCGCCTGCGAGCGCTCCAGCATCAACCGTAGGGTGACGCGGTCGCCGTCGGTCGTCAGGCGCGCGGCGTGCGTCTCGGCCTCGTGCAGCGCGGCGACAGCCTCGGCGTTGGCGTAAGCTGCCATCGCGCGGGCGGCGACGCGGCTCAACGCCTCTACCGCCTTGTCGGCCCGCGACGTGCGCGTCCAGTGATAGGCCAGCCGCTCCCACTCGCGGTCGGTGCCCCCCGCCGATGCCTCCAGCGCCGCCGCCGCGGTCTCGTGCAGCGCCGCCCGATGCGGAGTGAGCAGGCTCTCGTACGCGACCTCCTGCGTGAGCGCGTGGTTGAAGGCGTAGGTCGGATCGTCGCCGGCGGTCAGCTCGTGGACGAAGTCCAGCCGGGCCAGCTCGGCGAGGTGGGCGGCGACCGAGCCGGGGCCGTCCCACACCGTCTCCAGCAGCCGGCGCGGGAACTCGCGGCCCAGCACGGCGGCGATCTGCAGCAGCCGCTTGAGCGCGTCGGGCAGGCGGTCCAGGCGGGCGCCCAGCACCGCCCGCAGCGTGTCGGGCACGGTCCGCATGGCGGCGAGATCACCCTGCTCGGCCACGGCGCGGGCCAGCTCCTCGAGGAACAGCGGGTTGCCGGAGGCGCGATCGAGGATCACCCGCACCAGCGCCTCGGGCAGCTGCGGGCGGGCAACGACGTCCTCCACCAGCGTGAGGCTGTCGGCGTCGCTGAGCGGCGTCAGCACGATCGTCTCGGCGCACGGGGGCGCCGGCCAGCGCGGCTGCCAGTCCGGCCGATGCGTCGCGACCATCAGGATCGGAGAAGCGCCGAGGCCTTCGACGAGCGTGCCGAGATAATCCTCGGAGGCGTCGTCGATCCAGTGGAGGTCCTCGAGGACCACCAGCAACGGGCGGCGGCGGCTCCCCTCCAGCAGCATGAGCCGCAGGGCGCCGATCGTGCGCGCGTGCACGACCTCGAGCGCCAGGTCATCGAGGGTGCCGCTGTCGTTCTTGACGCCGAGGAGCCGGAGCAGGTACGGCGCCCGCTCCGCCGCGTCGATGCCGAGCGTGGCCAGCGTGGTCCGCACCTTGTCGGTGACCACGTCCGGCGCGTCGAGCTCTTCGATCCCGCACTGGCCGCGCACGAGGTCGAGGATCGGCAGGTAGGGGATCGCCGCGCCGTAGGAGCGGCAGCGCGCCTCCAGCGTCGTCAGCTCGGCGCCGCCCAGCGTGCGCCGCAGCTCGTAGACCAGGCGCGACTTGCCGCTGCCGGCCTCGCCCACCACGCGCACGAGGCGGCCGGCCCCGGCCTGGGCCTCGGCCA
The DNA here is from genome assembly GCA_041493815.1 of Methylomirabilia bacterium. Lineage (GTDB taxonomy): Bacteria > Methylomirabilota > Methylomirabilia > Rokubacteriales > CSP1-6 > AR5. The sequence goes on along the minus strand of JBGPZN010000113.1, from coordinate 2,604 downwards.
GGATCGCGCCCAGCCGGTGCAGCGCCTCGTCGCGGCCGACGAAGCGGCCGAACGCGCGCTCGGCGGCGTGCTCGAAGGCCGAGCGCGGCGGCGCCAGGCCGAGCACCTTGTAGGCGACCACCGGCTCGCTCCGGCCCTTGACGCTGAGCGCGCCGGCCGCGGCCAGCCGCAGGTCGCTGCGCACGAGCCGCGCGGTCGCCTCCGCGATGACGATCTCCCCGGGCGAGGCCGTCTGCTGCAGCCGCGCGGCGACGTTCGTCGTGTCGCCGACCGCGGTGTAGTCCATGCGGAGGTTGTCGCCGATGGAGCCGACGACCACGAGGCCGGTGTTCACTCCGATGCGGACGGCCAGCGCGGCGCCGGGGCCGAGGCGCGCGTAGGAGCCACGGTCGCGCAGCGCGCGCCGGATGGCGACGGCCGCGCGCACCGCGCGGCGCGCGTCGTCCTCGTGGGCGAGCGGGGCGCCGAAGAGCGCCATGAAGCCGTCGCCCAGGAACTGGTTGATCGTGCCCTCGTAGCGGTGGACCTCGGCCATCGCCAGCTCGAAGAAGCCGTTGAGCAGCGCGTGCATGCGCTCGGGCCCCACCTGCTCGGCCAGCGGCGTGGAGTTGGCGATGTCGCAGAACAGGACGGTGACCTGCTTGTGCTCGCCCTCCAGGGCCGCCCGCGTGGTGAGGATGCGCTCGGCGAGATGCTTGGGCGTGTAGGCGGCCGGCGAGGCGAACCCCGGCCGCGGGCGGAGATCGCGTCCACACTCGAGACAGAACTTCGCGTTGTCGGGAAGCTCGGTCGCGCAATTCGGGCACCGCATGGGACGCTACGGCCGCCCGGCCCGGGCGCGGGCCGGGCGGCCCATCGCTAGGCCAGAAACGACCGGAGCATCCAGGCGGCTTTCTCATGCTGCTCGAGCAGCCCGGTGAGGAAGTCGGCGGTGCCGACGTCGCGGTGGCGGTCGTTGACCGCGTCGATGTCCTCGCGCAGCGTGCGGGTCAGGGCCTCGTGGTCGGCGAGCAGCGCGGCCAGCATGTCGCGCGCCGGCGGGACCGCGCCGGCCTTCTCGCCGAGCCGGGCGCTTGCCCGGAACTCCTCCAGGGTGCCGAAGGCGCGGCCGCCCAGCGCGCGCACGCGCTCGGCTACCTCGTCGATGACGTCGTCGAGGGCCTCGTACTGCGCCTCGAAGAACTTGTGCAGATCGTTGAACTGCAGACCGACCACGTTCCAGTGGTAGTTGCGCGTCTTGGTGTACAGCAGGAACTCGTCGGCCAGCAGGGTGTTGAGGATCGCGATGACTCGTTGGCGGTTGTCGTCGGTGATTCCGATGTTCACGCTCATACTGTTGTCCTCCGCCCTTTGGATGCCCGGGCACCGACCAAGGGTTCGTCCGCCATGCTAGAGTGAGCCCGCGGGAGGCGCCATGCAAGTCCCTGAGCGCGTGACGATCTGCGAGGTCGGGACCCGCGACGGGTTCCAGATCGAGCCGGACTTCATTCCCACCGAGCACAAGGTCGAGGTGGTGAACGCGTTGTCCGAGGCCGGAATGCCGCGCATCGAAGTGACCTCGTTCGTGCATCCCAAGGTGGTGCCGCAGCTGCGCGACGCCGAGGCGGTGATGGCGGCCATCCGGCGGCGACCGGGCACCCGCTATGCGGCGCTGGTGCCCAACGACAAGGGCGCTTCCCGCGCGGTGGACGCCGGCGTCGACGCGATCCACACGGTGCTGTCGGCCAGCGAGAGCCACAACCTGGCCAACGTGAACATGACGATCGCCGAGTCGATCGACAAGCTCCGGGCGGTGGCCCAGATCGCGCGCCGGGCCGGGGTGCCGATGCAATGCGGCGTCTCCACGTCGTTCGGCTGCCCCTTCGAGGGCGACGTGCCGCTCGATCGGCTCGAGGACATCGTCGCGCGGCTGGTGGACCTCGGCGCCCGCGGCATCGGCCTGGCCGACACGACCGGCATGGCCAACCCGCGCCAGGTTGCCGCGGTGCTCGAGCGGTTGCGGCCGCGCTTCCCCGGCGTGGAGTGGACGCTGCACACGCACGACACGCGGGCGATGGCCATCCCCAACATCCTGGCCGCGCTCGAATACGGCGTGACGAACCTCGACGCCTCCATCGGCGGCCTCGGCGGCTGCCCGTTCGCGCCCGGCGCCTCCGGCAACGTCTGCACCGAGGACCTCGTGCACTGCCTGCACGCGATGGGGGTCGCCACCGGCATCGACCTCGACCGCCTCGTCGCCGTCTCGCGCCGCGTCGAGCAGATCATCGGCCGCACGCTGCCCGGGCAGATCATCAAGGCCGGTCCGTCGACGCGCCGTTACCCCGTACCCGACACCGTTGCCGGACGACTGCCACGTGGCTAGATTGCCCGTACCGCAGTCACGTACCATCGACCCGTTGACTGCACGTGTCGGAGCCACGCGCACCCAGAACAGCCCACCTGCGTCTCTACCCGTCCTCGCGTACCCCCGCTCCCACAGATCCACACGTACCCAGAACAGCCCACCCACGCTTCTACCCGTGCTCGCGTACCCCCGCTCCAAATGACCAAGAAAGCGCGGCGGATGCTCGCGGTCATGGACCGGGCCACGGCCCTGTGGACCAT
>JBGPZN010000488.1:0-2912 GCA_041493815.1 Methylomirabilia bacterium | reverse complement strand
AGCTCGCCCATGCGCGGCCAGATCCAGCGCGGCATGCGGCCGGCCGCCTCCCACTCCTCGATGTGCGGCGCGATCTCCTTGTCGACGAACGCCCGCACCGTCGCCCGGAACATCTGGTGCTGCTCGTTGAAGATCTTCACGAGGCCGCGTTCCCCCACGTGGTCTTGACCCTCTCGCGGTCCACGGCGCCGTCGGCGGCGCGCGGCAGCGCGTCGGTGAACACCACGACGTGGGGCCGCTTGAACCGCGCGATCTTCGAGCCGACGTAGTCCGTCACCTGCTGGGCGGTGTAGCGTCCGGCCGACTTCACCTCCACCACCGCCTTGACGGCCTCGCCCCACTTGACGTCGGGGATGCCGTAGACACAGACGCCGCTGACCCCGTCCATCTGCACGATGACCGTCTCCACCTCGGCCGGATAGACGTTCTCGCCGCCCGGCTTGATCAGCTCCTTCTCGGGCTTGCGCCTGACGTAGTAGAGGTAGCCGTCGGCGTCGAAGCGTCCCACGTCGCCGGTGTGGTGCCAGCCGTTGCGCAGCGTGTAGGCGGTCACGTCGGACTGGCCGAAGTAGCCCTGGAACACGAGCGGGCCCCGCACGACGATCTCGCCCGGGGTGCCCACGGGCACCTCGCGGTCGTCGTCGTCCACCAGGCTGACGTGGGCCGCCGGCACCGGGCGGCCGGCGGCGCCGGGCTTGTCGATCACCCGCTGCAGGCTCACGAAGCCGCTCGTCTCCGACTGGCCGAACCCGGTCCAGAACTTCGCCCCCGTCGTCTCGTGCAGGCGCTGGATGGTCGGGGGCGCGTCGAGACCGGCCACGTCGCGAAGGCTGGGCAGCCGGCTGCCGAGCTTCTCCGCCGCGTCCAGCAGCGTGCTGAGCACCGGCGGAAAGTCGGACACGTGGGTGACGCGGTGGCGGTCGATCAATCGCACCGCCTCCTCGGGATCGAAGCGCGACACCACCACGCTGGCGCCGCCGGCATGCATGTGGGCCAGGGCCGTGCCGAGCGCGGTGATGTGGAACAGCGGCAGCGCCAGCAGATAGCGATCGGCCGGGGTGTAACCGAAGGCGGCCATGGCCGTGAGGTTGGCGGCGAGGACGTTGGCGTGGGTGAGCACGGCGCCGCGGGGGATCACGTCGACGGCCGCGGTGGAGATGACGGCGAAGGCGTCGTCGGACGACACGGCGGCCGCCGGCGGCGCCGGAGCGTCCCGGTAGAGCCGGGCGAACGGTGTGAAGCCGGCCGCCGCCGACTCGCCGAGCTGGTACCAGTGCGCGACCGACCGCTTGGCGGCCGGCCACTCGGCCACCACGGACAGCGTGGACGCGTCGGCCACGAACATCGTCGGCCCCGCCCGCTCCACCACCCGCTCGACCTCCGGCGCGGTCAGCCGCCAGTTGATCGGGTAGGCGACGATGCCCTGGCGCGCGCAGGCGCCGTAGAGCTCGAGGTAGGCGGCGTCGTTCTGGGCGAGCACGCAGATGCGCTCGCCCCGACCGACGCCGAGCGCCGCCAGCCCGGCGGCGAGCGCGCCCACGCGGCGGCGAAACTCCCGGAAGGACAGCGCCCGCTCGCCCTGGATGACGGCGGGCGCGTCGCCGTACACCGACGCGCCCCGCACGATCATGTCGTAGACGGTGAAGCCGTGCGCCTCCATACGGGTCAGGCGAGGATCACTGGCCGACGATGTCCTTCTTCATGGGGCCGAGGGCGCCCAGCAGCTCCTGCTTGGCTTGCGCGCTCACGTTGTTCTTGTCGAGCGCCTTGGCGAGGTTGTCCACGGTGGCGTTCCACTCGGCCTCGGTGATCTTCATGCCCTCGTGGGCCTTCTTCATCTCCTTGCCCACGTAGGAGCAGGGTCCACCGGTCGCCTCGCAGATCTGGTCGGCCAGGTTGGACTTGAACTTCTCGACCTCGGGCGGCTTCATCCCCTTGAACCGCGCGTTCACGCGGGTGTCGGCGGCCATGTTGGCGGTGAAGTCGCCGACGACGAGGGCGATACCCTCGCGCCCGCCCAGCCGGCGGTAGAGCGGCGGCGCGCTCGGCGCGTCCTTGCCCATGCTGGCGCAGGCGCCCAGGTTGACGGCGATCAGGACAAACAGGACTGCCCACCCCAGCACCCGTCTCGTCATCGTCTTGGGCCTCCTAGCTGAGCCAGCGTTTGCGGCGCTTGTAGTGCTTGACCTCGCGGTACGACTTGCGGGCGCCGACCTCGGTGAGGCCGAGGTAGAACTCCTTGATGTCGGCGTTCTCGCGGAGCGCCTCCGCGCTGCCCTCCAGCACGATGCGGCCGTTCTCCATCACGTAGCCGTGATCGGCGATGGTCAGGGCCAGCGTGGCGTTCTGCTCGACCAGCAGCACGGTCACCTTCTCCTGCCGGTTCATGCGCTGCACGATCTGGAAGATCTCCTCCACCAGCATGGGGGCCAGCCCCAGGGACGGCTCGTCCAGCAGGATCACCTTCGGATTCGACATCAGCGCGCGGCCGATGACGAGCATCTGCTGCTCGCCGCCCGAGAGGTAGCCGGACTGGACGCCCCGGCGGTCGCCCAGCCGCGGGAAGTACTCGTACACGCGCTCGATCCCCTCGCGCAGCCGGGCGCGGTCGGCCTGGATGTGGCCGCCCGCGATCAGGTTCTCCTCGGTGGTGAGGTGCTCGAACACGCGCCGGCCCTCGAAGACCTGCACGACGCCGCGCCGGACGACCGCGTGGGGCGGCAAGCGGTCGATCCGCTCGCCGCCCAGCTCGATCGCCCCCTTGGTGATCGCGCCCCGCTCGGAGGGCAGCAAGCCCGAGATCGCCTTCAGCGTGGTCGTCTTCCCGGCGCCGTTGGCGCCGAGCAACGTCGTGATCCCCGCCTCGCGGACGTTGAGCGACACGCCCTTGAGGACGAGGATCACGCCGTCGT
>JBGPZN010000401.1:0-3638 GCA_041493815.1 Methylomirabilia bacterium | reverse complement strand
CGGTCGAAGTCGTCGACCAGCAGCACCGGCGACTTGGGGTCGGCTCCGACCCGGTACACGCCCTGGAAGCCGAGCTCCTGCGGCCGCTCCACGCCGTAGAACTTGGCGCGGCCGTAGGGCGGATCGCTGAAGTAGACGCCACCGTCCGACCGGCACACGATGTCGTTGGGGCTGTTGAGCTGCTGGCCCTGGTAGTGCGTGGCGAGCGGGACGATCCGCCCGTCGCGCTCGGTGCGCGTGACCTGGCTGCTGGCGTGCTCGCAGGCGACGAGGCGGCCCTGGCGATCGTACGTCAGCCCGTTGGACATGTTGCACGGCTTCCGGAAGGTCGTCACACCGTCCGTGGCCGACCAGCGGCGCAGGTGATCGCCAGGCATGTCGCTGAAGAGCAGGAACCCCCCGGTCGGATGCCACACCGGCCCCTCGGTGAAGAGGAAGCCGGTGCCGAGCGTCTCGAACGCCGCGCTCACTTCTTGCCGGGCGCCCCCGCCACGTACCAGTCCGGCGGCGTCACCTCGTTGAAGACCACCCACACTGCCTCGCGCGGCAGCTTGCACACCTCCGTGATGGTGTCGGTCACGCGACGAGCGATCTCGTCCTTGCGGTCCTTACCGTGGCCCTCGTAGATCGTGATGTTGACGAACGGCATGCTGATCCCTCCGTTAGGTCGTGGAAGAGCGCGCTCACACTACCACGCACCCGGCGAGGCGCCAAGCGTGCGATCAGAACCTCCGGCTGATCCAGCGACCACCCTGCATGACCGACAGCCGGTTGCGATCCTGCAGCACCGCGATGTCCCGGAGTGGATCGCCGTCGACGACCACCAGGTCGGCGAGCTTGCCGGGCGCCAGCGTGCCGATCCGATCCTGCATGCGCATCAGCTCGGCGCCGTTGCGGGTGGCGCCGGTGATCGCCTCCAGCGGCGTGAAGCCGATCACGTCGACGAAGACCTGGATGTCCTTGGCGTACTCGCCGTGCGGGTTCCACGCGAAGCCGAAATCCCCGCCCGGACACATGCGGATGCCGAGGTCGCGCGCGCGCCGATAGGTGTCGGCGGCCTGCTTGATCTCGTCGCGCAGCCCGCTGGGCCCCACGATCTCCTCGCTGATGCCGAAGCGGGGTCCGTTCTCGATGATCGAGTAGAGATAGCGCAGGCCCGGCACGAGCGTCAGGCCGTGGTCGCGGATACGCTTCAGCGTGTCGTCGCTGGCGTAGGTGGCGTGCTCGATCGAGTCGACGCCGGCCCGCGCCGCCACCTCGCTCGAGCGCTCGCCGCGGACGTGCGCCGACACCATGCGGCCGCGCATGTGGGTCTCGTCGACCAGCGCCTGCACCTCCGCGAGCGTGTACGTGCAGTCGCCGATCGGCGTGTGCGGCAGCAGCGCGTCGCCGCCCACGTAGCACTTCACCACGTCGGCGCCGTCCTTGATGACCCGCCGCACCGCCGCCCGGATCTGCTCGGGGCCGTCGGCGATCAGCGCGAGCCCCTCCATTCCGAGCTTCAGGTACGTCGGGTTCCAGTCGGCCATCCCGCCGGTGGCGCAGATGTCGCGGCCGGCGGCCAGCAGCCGCGGCCCGGGGTAGAGGCCCTCGTTGATTGCGCGCTTGAGGGCGACGTCGACCGCGTGGATCGAGCCGGCCGAGCGGGCCGCGGTGTAGCCGCACTGCAGCGCCAGCTCGGCATTCTTGGCCGAGACCAGCGTGGAGTACTCCGGCGGGCAGTTCAGGTCGAGGTCGGCGATCTGCTTGACGTTGTTGTACGAGAGGTGCAGGTGGGCCTCGACCAGGCCCGGGATCACCGTACGCCCGCCGAGATCAAGCCTGACGGCGCCCCCCGAGCCCGGGGCGTCGCCGGCGGGCAGCCGGCCGGAGTGAACGATGGTGTCGCCCTCGATCAGCAGGGCGGCGCCGTCCTGCGGGGCGCTACCGGTGCCATCGATCAGTCGCGCGTTCTCGAGCAGGATGCGCATCTTCGCCTCCCAGTGGTTCGGCGCAGAGTGGCCGGGATTCTAGCAGACGGCCCGTCGACTCATGCGAGCCCCATCTGCCCCTGGATGGCGCGGGACAGCGGGCTGAACGGCGATTCCAGCTCGGCCACGATCGAGAAGTGGTCGTGGCCGGCCAGGTCCAGCACCTCGATCGGCACGCCTTGCGCGCGCCACGCCGCCGCCAGGTCGTCGGTCTGGCGGTGATACTCCGCACCCTCGGTGCCGCCGACCGCCAGGATCAGCGGCGTCGGCCGCGCCGGCGCCAGGTGCACGGGGCTGTTGCGGCGCGCCACCTCCGGCGTGAGCTTCAGCACGTCGTTGAGGTAGCAGAGCCGGATCGGCTCCAGGTCGTACAGGCCGCTGATCGCGCAGCCCGCCTTCACGACGTCGCCCGGCGCGCCGAACGCCGCCCAGTCCGTGGCGAGCAGCATCGCGACCAGGTGGCCGCCGGCCGAGTGGCCGGAGATCGTGATGCGCGCGGGGTCGCCGCCCCACTCGCTCGCGTGCCGATGGATCCAGGCGACGGCCGCGCGGCACTGCCGCACCAGCTCGTCCAGGTCGATCGAGGGCATCAGGCCGTAGTCGATCACGACGGTGGCGGCGCCGGCCGGCCGCAGCCCGCGCACCACGTAGCTGAAGTCGGTCTTGTCCATACGCTGCCAGTAGCCGCCGTGGATGAAGACGTGAACCGGCGCCGGCCCGGGCCGGGCGGCCGGGAAGACGTCGAGGCGTTCGGCCGGGTGGGTGCCGTACGGCACGTCGAAGCGGAGCGGCAGCTCGGCGCGGGCCCGCGCGCTCTCGCCCCCGCCGCGGGCCATCCACTCGATGGCGTCCTTCACCTTGAGCCGGTTGTTGTACTCGGCGTCGAGCGCCGCGCGATCGGAGGTGCGGAAGACGGGCGTCGCCATCAGATCAGCCTCCTGAGGGACTGGGCCTTGTCCATGCGCCGCCGCACGGTGTCGGCGTGCCGGCGCGCCGCCGCGCTCGAGCTGCCCGGGTGCCACGTGGCGGGGCTCGGCAGCGCCGCGGCCAGCCGCGCCGCCTCGTCGTCGCCGAGATCGGCGGCGGCCCGGCCGAAGTAGTGCCGGGCGGCGGCCTCGGCGCCCCACACCCCCGGGCCGAATTCTACGACGTTCAGGTAGAGCTCGAGGATGCGCCGCTTGCCCAGCGCGCGCTCGAGCTGCCAGGTCAGGATCGCCTCGCGGGCCTTGCGCAACGGGTCGCGCGAGGGCGAGAGCCAGAGATTCTTGGCGAGCTGCTGGGTAATCGTCGAGGCGCCACGCGGCAGGTCGTGGTCCTCGATGGCCTGGCTCAGCGCCTTGCGGATCTCGCCGCGGTCGAAGCCGTCGTGCGAGAAGAAGTTGACGTCCTCGGCGACGAGCACGGCCACCTTGAGGCTGGGCGCGATCGCCGCGTAGGGCACCCAGCGCCGGTCCACGTGGTCGTCGCGTCCGGCCGCGCGCTGGGTCGCCCGCCAGCGCTCGATGAACGCGGTCGTGGCCGGCGGCCGCCGGGCCAGCGACGCCACGTCGGGCCACGTCAGCGCTTCCCACGCGCCCCAGGCGGCGACGCTCAGGCAGACGAGCCCGAGCAACTTGAGGACGCGCCGGCGGCCCCGCGCGCGCATGCCGCTGGAGTCTAGCAGAGCGG
>JBGPZN010000449.1:0-3233 GCA_041493815.1 Methylomirabilia bacterium | reverse complement strand
TTCGACCAGCGTGACGGCCCAGCACTCGCCGCGGCGGATGCGGTCGGCGGCGTCGTGGACACCGAGATCGGTCAGCGGCTCACTGGATGGCATCGAGCACCTCGGCAACGACTTCGAAGCGGCCGAAGGACGGCATGAGATGGGCGTCGCGGGCTCTCGCGCAGCCGCTATACGCGTGCGGCATGGTTGTCCCGGAGCGTGACGAGCAGGCGGGCCACGACCTGATCGACGCCGAGGCCGGCGGTGTCCACGCTCAGGTGGGCGCGCGCATAGTACGACTCGCGGGCGCGGAAGAGCGCCTCGATCTCCTCGGGCGTGCGGCTGCTGAGCATCGGCCGGGCGCCGGCCCGGCGCGCGCGAACGAGCAGCTCGGGCAGGTCGCCGCGCAGCCACACGACCGTGCCCAGCTCGCGCAGGGCCTCCATGCGACCCTCCCGGCACGGCAGGCCGCCGCCGGTCGCGATGACGTCGCCCGACTTCAGGCTCAGCGCCGTCACCGCCTCGCCCTCGAGCCGGCGAAACGTCTCCTCGCCGTCCTGGCGGAAGATCTCGGGGATGGGCCGGCCGTCGAGGGAGGCGATCATGTCGTCGGTCTCGACGAAGCAGCGGCCGAGGCGCCGGGCGAGGAGACGGCCGCAGACGGACTTGCCCGCCCCCATGAAGCCGACGAGAACTACGTTGCCAGCCGGCACAGCCGCCATCCTACCATTCCCGGGCTGGGCGGCCGGCGCGCGACCGGCCGCCCGATGCTCCGGGCGGCCGATCGCGACGGGGTCAGGCCTTGGCGCGGATGGCGGCCAGGACCCGGTCCGGCAGCAGCGGCACCTGGCGAACCCGGGCCCCGGTGGCGGCAAAGATGGCGTTGCTGAGCGCCGGCGCGACCGTGGTCGTCCCGGGCTCGCCGAGGCCCGTGGGAAACTCCGTGGACGGCACGACGTGCACCTCGACGTCGGGCGCCTCGTTCATCCGCAGCACCTGGTAGTCATGGAAGTTCGACTGGACCAGGGCGCCATTGGCGATGGTGCCACGCTCCTTGAGCGCGTTGCTGACGCCGAAGAGGATCGAGCCCTCGATCTGGGACCGGGCGCCGTCGGGATTGACGACGATGCCACAGTCCACGGCGCAGACGATCTTCTCGATCTGGACGTTGCCGGTGGCCGGATCGACACGAGCCTGGATGACCGAGGCCGTCCACGTCGGCGTCTTCTTCTCCTGGGCGCTGACGCAGGCGATGCCGCGGCCCGTGTAGGGCGGCAGCGGTGTGCCCCAGCCGGCCTTCTCGGCGGCGAGCTTGAGCACCCGGGCCAGCCGGGGGGCGCCGCCGAGCATCGACAGCCGGTACTCGAGCGGATCCTTGCCGGCCAGCTTCGCCAGCTCGTCCATGAACGTCTCGACCGCGAAGAACGTGTAGTTCGGCGCGACCGCCCGCACGTAGCCGACCGAGATGCCGGTCTCCACGGGCACCGCGCGCACGAGCTGGTTGGGGATGTCGTAGACGTGGTCGGCGCCGTTGAGCGCGAACTGGTCGAGGCCCTTCTTGTCGACGAAGTCCGGCCCCCACCGCTTGCCCGGGTGCGAGGCCACCAGCGTGTTCTCCCACGCCACGATCTTGCCGTCGGCGGCCAGGCCGGCCTTGACGACCTGCAGGGTCGCGGAGCGATAGAAGTCGCGCCGGAGATCCTCCTCGCGCGAGCGGATGAGCTTGACCGACCGCTTGGTCTCGCGCGCGATCAGCGCCGTCTCCAGCATGATGTCCGGCTCCAGCCGCCGGCCGAAGCCGCCGCCCAGGTAGTGCTGGTGCAGGCGGATATTCTTCGCGTCGGTGCCGAGCACCGCCGCCAGGCTGCCGACGGCGAAGGTCTGGAACTGGCTGCCGGTGTAGATGTGATAGACGCCGTTGTCGAGATGGGCCACGCAGTTCATCGGCTCCATCTGCATGTGGGCGACGTAGTCGGTCGTGAACGTCGCCTCGTGGCGCCGGGCCGCGCCGCCCATGGCGCCCTTGACGTCGCCCTGCTCGTGCCACGCCGACGCGCCGGGATCGTCCTTGGCCTTGGCAAAGTCGGCGAAGATCGAGTCGGTGGTGACGTTGGCGTGCGGTCCCGGGTCCCACGTCACCTTCAGCGCGTTGCGCGCCTTCACCGCCGCCTCGTACGAGGTGGCGACGACGGCGACGAGCTGCGGCACATTCACGGTGGCGACGTAGCCCCTGACCTTCTTGGCTGCGCTGTCGTCCACCGCGGTGTGCGTGCCGCCCTCGCGGGTCGGCGGGTAGGCCACCTTGGCGTAGACCATGCCCGCCAGGAAGGTGTCGATCCCGAACTTCGCCTTGCCGTTGGTCTTCTCGGGGATGTCCAGCCGCGGGATCCACTGCCCCACGACCTTGTAGTCCCCGGGCTTCTTGAGCGGGACCTTCTTGAGCTCGTCCTCGGTGAACGTCTTGGTGATCGGCACCTTGGCGACCAGCTCGCCGTAGCGGATCGAGCGGCCGGTCGGCAGGTGGCGCACCACGCCACGCTCGGCCACGCAGTCGGCCGCGTTCACCGTCCAGCTCCGAGCGGCGGCGTCGATGAGCGCCAGCCGGGCGGCGGCGCCGGCCCGCGACAGCGCGTCGAATGTCCAGTTCACCGACCAGCTGCCGCCGGTGAGCATCAGCCCGAACTTCGGATCGGCGATCGGATAGTCGATGCGGACGTCCTTCCACTCCGCCTCGAGTTCCTCGGCCACGATCTGGGCCAGCGCGGTACCCACCCCCTGCCCCATCTCGGCCTTGGTGATGTGCACGGTGACGATGCCGTCGGGCGTGATCGTCAGCGCGGTGCTGGGGTCCCAGGACGCCGCCGCGGCCGCGTCCGACGGGCCGAGCGGAAAGCGGATGGTGAGGCCGACGCCGGCGGCGGCGGTCGAGGCCAGGAACGCGCGGCGGGAAAGATGGGTGGTCATGGCTACACCCCCTGGGCGGCGCGCTTGATCGCGCGCTTGATGCGCGGGTACGTCGCGCAGCGGCAGATGTTGCCCGACATCGCGGTCACGATGTCCTGGTCGCTCGGGTTGGGGTTCTTGGCCAGCAGCGCGGCCGCCGACATGAGCTGGCCGGACTGGCAGTAGCCGCACTGCGGCACCTGCTCGGCGATCCAGGCCAGCTGCAGTGGGTGGCGGCCCTCCGGGTGGAGGCCCTCGATGGTCGTGATCTTCTTGCCCGCGGCCTGGGCGATCGTGGTCTGGCAGGAGCG
>JBGPZN010000504.1:0-2780 GCA_041493815.1 Methylomirabilia bacterium | reverse complement strand
GGCGGCCCACTTCCGGGATGGGATCGACGTGGTGGTGCCGTCCATCCGCCGGACGCCGCCCTCGATGCTCAGCCCGCGGGCCAAGACCCACAACTACCTGAACCTCATCCTGGCCGACCGCGAGGTCAAGCGCGCCAACCCCGACGCCTGGTCGGTCCTCCTGGACGAGCACGGCAATCTCTGCGAAGGGGTCGGCAGCAACATCTTCGTGGTGCGCGGCGGCCGCGTCTACACGCCGCGCGAGCAATTCGTGCTCCCCGGCGTGAGCCGCCGGACCGCGATGGAGATGGCCGCGCAGCTCGGCATCCCCTGCGAGGAGCGGGACCTCGACGTCTACGACGCGGTGACCGCCGACGAGGTCTTCCTGACCTCGACCAGCCTGTGCCTCTGCGGCGTGCGCTCGGTCAACGGCCAGCCGATCGCGGACGGCCGCGTGCCCGGACCCATCACGAAGCGGCTCACCGACGCCTACGTGGCGCTCGTCGGCACCGACTTCGTGGCCCAGTACATGGCCCGTCTCGGCTGATACGCACGTGACCGTCCGCTTCGATCCCACCGGCCCCCACGAGGTGGACGCGACCGACACGCCCTTCGCCCGGCCGGCGGGGACGGACTTGCTGGCCCGGATCTATCGCCCGCGGGTGGAGGCCGATCGGCCGCTCGGGGCGGTGGTCTACGTGCACGGGGGCGCGTGGGCCCGCCTCGATCGCACGGCCGACGCCATCATGTGCGGGGCCCTCGCCGCGTCCGGGCTGGTCGTGATCGCGCTCGATTTCCGCCAGGCTCCCGACCACCGCTATCCGGCGGCGAGCGCCGACATCGCCGCCGGGGTCCGGTACGCCCGCGCGCACGCGGGCCGGCTGGGCGTGAATCCGCCGCGCATCGGGCTCCTCGGCAGCTCGAGCGGAGGACTGCTGGCTCTGCTCCACGCGGTGCAGCCCGGCGCGCACGAGCAGGCGGGCACGCCGATCGTGCGGCCGGACGGCTCGCTCGACCCGACCGCCGGCGACGCCTCGGTGGCCTTCGTGGTGGCCCTCTATCCGGTCGCGGACCCGCTCGCCCGCTATCGCTATGCCCTCTCCCGCCAGGATGAGTCACCCCCGCCGTCGGAATTCGACGCCAAGCGGCTGATCGCCTCACATCGGGCCTTCTTCGCGGACGAGGCCGCGATGACCGCCGCGAGCGTCACGCGGATCGTCTCCGCCGGCCACGCCACCGCGCTGCCGCCGATCTGGGTCGGCCAGCCGGATGAGGACGACAACGTGCCCGCCGCCATCACCGAAGCCTTCGTGAAGGCGTACCAGGGCGCGGGCGGCTCCGTCGAGCACGCGCACTTCCCGGGCGCGCGTCACGGCTTCGTCCAGCAGGCGAGCCAGGACACCGACCGGTGCGTCGCCCTGGTCCGGGGCTTCATCGGCCGGCAGCTCGGCCGGAGCTGATGGAGCCACTTTTCCCGATCGTCAGGCATCCGGCGGACGACAAGCGCACGCCGATCCTGGTGAGCGTGCCCCACTACGGCACGCAGCCGCTCCCCGACACCACCCGCGACGATTACTCCGAGCCCTGGTTCGAGACCTTCGCCTATGGGTTCGCCGACACCTTCGTGGGCGACGTCTACAGCGACCTGCACGAGCACGGGGCCACCGTGCTGGCCACGCCGTTCTCGCGCATGTTCGTGGACGTCAACCGCCGCCGGGACGACTTCGAGCACCACGACGGCGCCGTGCGCTCCCGCCGCGGGGTGGTGCGCACCCACACCATGCGCGACGTGGCCATCTTCTCGCGGCCGCTCGGTCTCCCCGATCTCGAAGCGCGCCTGCGGGCCTTGTACGACCCCTACTACGCGACCCTGGGCGACCTCCTGACCCAGCTTCACCGGACCCACGGCTATGCCCTGCTCCTCGACGGCCACACCGGCAGCCCGCGGCGGATGAAGGATCACCAGGTGATCATCGGCACGCGCCACGAAGCCACCTGCGCCCCGCAGATCGCGGCCACGGTGGCCGCCATCTTCACCCGCCACGGCTTCGAGGTGCACGAGAACGTCACCGGCTACACCGGCGGCAATATCGTGGCCACCTTCGGCCAGCCCTGGACGCGGCGCATCCACGCGCTCCAGCTCGAGATCAACGCGTCGTTGCTGATGGCGACCAGCCGCGAGGAGTTCATCGCTCTGATCTCGCGCGGGGGCATCCCGGAGAAGGCGGAGGCGAACATCGCGCGGGTGCGCCGGTGCCTCGAGGACGTCATGGCCGCGCTGCCCGCGGTCCTCGCGACGGTGCACGAGCCATAACAAGGTAAGATCAGCGCATGCCCAACTCCGACCGCAAGCTCGAGATCGTCACTCTAGTGCCCGAATCCGCCATGGTGGTCTTCGCCCATCCCGACGACGCCGAGATCGGCTCGGGCGGGGTCATCGCCTCCTGGGTGGGCGCCGGCTGCGAGGTGAGCTACGTGCTGTGCACCAACGGCGACGCCGGCACCGCCGACCGCGATCTCGTCCCGGCCGAGCTGGCCCGCAAGCGGGCCCACGAGCAGCGGGCCGCCGCCGACTTCATGGGCGTGCGCCACGTGGAGATGCTGGGATACCCCGACGGCCGGCTCGAGGACACCCGCGAGCTCCTGGGCGACGTGGTCCGGGCCATCCGCCGCCACCGCCCGCACACCGTCTTCGTGCACGACCCCTACCGGATGAAGGGCTTCCAGCACCGCGACCACCGCAAGGCCGGCATCGCCACCACCGACGCGGTCTACCCCTACGCCCGCGACCACCTGCACTT
>JBGPZN010000406.1:0-3597 GCA_041493815.1 Methylomirabilia bacterium | reverse complement strand
GTGTAGGCGTCCCGCAGCGCCTCCTCGCTATCCACCAGGAAGGCGACGTGGCGGACGCCGGCCGCGTCGGGGAGGCGCGGCGGAAGGCTCGCCGGATCCGCCACCGGGAACAGGTCGATGGTGTGGCTGAGCCCCGGCAGCGCCATGAATACACCGCCGTGCTCGGGGTCCTCCTCCACGATCTCGAAGCCCAGCAGCTTGCCGTAGAACTCCCGCGAGCGCGTCACGTCGGCCACCCGCAACGCGACGTGCCCGATCCGTGTGAGTCGTATCATGCCCGCGCCTCCTACCCGCTCAGGCGACCCGGGCCAGGAACGACGTGATGATGCGCGTGAACTCTTCGGGCTGCTCCAGGTTCGACAGGTGCGCGGCCGACTTGATGATCTCGAGCTGGGAGCCGGCGATCTGGCCCTGGATGGCTCGTGAGGCCGCGACCGGCGTGCCCAGGTCATCCTCGCCGACGACGATCAGCGTCGGGACCTTGACGGCCGAGATCTTGTCGGTCAGGTCGAGCGTGGCGATGGCGGCGCAGCAGCCGGCGTAGCCGCGCGGGTTCGTCGTGCGGATCCGCGTGCGGACGGGATCGACGACGTCCTTGTGCGCCTCGCGAAACGGCGCCGTGAACCAGCGCCCGATGGTCGGCTCGACGAGCGAGTCCATCCCCTGCGTCTCGGCCGTCTTGATCCGCTCCTGCCACAGCGGCCTGGCCTCGGCCGGTACCCGGCTCGAGGTGTCGCACAGCGCGAGGCTGTGGAACAGGCCGGGGGAGCTGAGCGCCAGTGTCTGGCCGATCATGCCGCCCATCGACAGGCCGATCCAGTGCGTGCGCGGGATGCCGAGGGCCTGCAGCAGCGCCTTCGCGTCCGCGGCGAGCTGGTCGAGCGTGTAGGCGCCGGCGGGGGCGTCGGTGGCGCCGTGGCCGCGCGTGTCGTAGCGCAGCACGCGGTACTTCGCGGTCAACGCCTTCATCTGCGGGTCCCACATCGCCAGGTCGGCAGCCAGCGAGTGGCTGAGGGTCACGACGGCCGCCGTGGCGGGACCGTCGAGCGTGTAGTTGACGCTGATGCCGTTCGCGGTGATCTTCATGTTCGTCTCCGTTCAGCGCCACCCGGCGCGGAGAACCCGCCCAGGGAAGGCGCCGCTATGGCGGCCGTGGTCCAGAACAGGTTCCCCGTTGACGATCACGTGGTGCACGCCCTCGGCGCCCTGCACGCGACGCGGCGTGCCGCCGGGGCCGTCGCGCGAGACCTCGTCGTCCTTCACACCGATGCGCGCCAGGTCGAAGACCATGAGGTCCGCGGCCATGCCGTCGCGCACCAGGCCGCGGTCGGCCAGGCCCATGATGCGCGCGGGCTGGAAGGTGTACCGGCGGATCGCGTCCTCCAGGGTCAGCAGCCCGCGATCACGCACCCACTCACCGAGGACCCAGCTCGACTCACCCGCCGTGCAGTAGTTCGTGTTGAGGTGGGCGCCGGCGTCCGACTGCGAGGGCAGCGCGTGACCGGTGCGCACGTAGTCGACGAGCGCGACGTCGTTCTCCGGCGGCCGCGACTGCATCTGAAACTCGGTCTCGAGATTCTCCTCCACCGCCAGGTCGAGCATGACGTCGGCCACGTGCTTGCCCTGCCCCTCGGCGAGCTGCGTCAGGCGCCGGCCATCGAGCGCGCGGTTCTTGTCGAGCGCCGCCTTGCTGACGACGAGCGAGCCCCAGGGGATGAAGCGGCCCAGCACGCCCGGCCGCCGGCGCTGGCGCTGCATGGCCGCCTCCCGCAGCTCGGCGCGCTTGTCGGGATCCGCCATGATCGCCAGGCGCGCCTCGAGGGGCTTGGCCATCATCAGGTCCCACACGTCGAGGTTGCTGAAGAACGTCGTCTTCTTCAGCGTGAACCGCGGGTTGAACGGGATCGCGCGGAGCAGCGCGAAGAGCTGCGCCCCTTGTAGCGTGGCGGCTTCGACCCAGGTGCGGGACTGGGCGTCGAAGACCAGGAAGAACACCGGCCGGCCGCTGGCCTGGGCGACGTCGATCAGGTGCTGGCGATCGGCCTCGTCGGGCTGGGTGATCGAGGGTGGCAGGATCTCGCTGATGCCGCGGTTGAACTCGCCCATGGCCCGGCCCAGCGCCACCCGCTCGGCGTTGACGGCCAGGCGCGTGGGCACCGGCTCGCCCTTGGTCCCCGCGTGGGTCGGCGAGTTGGTGGTGCTCCAGCCCCAGGCACCGGCCTGCATCGAGGCGCGCAGGAGGTCCTGCATCGTGCGCGTCTCGTCCTCGGTGGCCGCGCGATCCCAGGCCGCCTGGCCCATCGCGCTCAGGCGCAGCGGGTTGTGACCGACCAGCGGCATCATGTTCAGGCCGAGGCCGATGTCGATAGCCTTCAGGTACTCGTCGAAGGTCTCCCACGTCCACGGCAGCACGCCGGCCAGCGAGCGCAGGGGCAGGTCCTCGACGCAGCAGAACGTCGCCAGCATCGTCTCGCGGTGCTCGGGGCGCAGCGGCGCCAGCGTCAGCCCGCAGTTGCCGGTGAGCACCGTGGTCACGCCGTGCCAGATGGAGGACGTGCACAGCCGGTCCCAGAACGGCTGGGCGTCGTAGTGCGTGTGCAGATCGATGATGCCGGGCGCGACGAACAGGCCGTCGGCGTCGATGGTCGTCTCCGCGGTCGCGCGGATGCGGCCGATCTCGACGATCTTGCCGTCCCTGACGCCGACGTCGGCGCGGTAGCGCGAGAAGCCGGTGCCATCGACGATCATGCCGTTCTTGACGATCAAATCGTAAGCCATGACCCCTCCGCTCTCACGTGCGCGCGGTCAGCCACCGCTCGCACGCGTCGGCCAGCTCCTCGGCTCGCTTGTCCAGGTCCGTCTCTGTCAGATTGGCGATGGGGTGCGGCGTGTCCAGGAACGGGTAGCCGGGCTTCCCCCAGCTTGCCGCCATCGCCTCGCCCGTGTTCCGAAACGGCGTCGTCACCACGGCGATCGCCGGCACTCCCTGCTCTTCCATCAGGATCGCGTCGAGCACACTGCTCGAGCTGCACGACCCTCAGTCACCGATGCCGGAGACGACGAGGTCGGCCTGGCTGCGCAGCGTCTTGATGTCGTTCTCGTCGATCTCGTGGCTGGGCGAGCGCTTGCGCCGGGTGATGGTCACCCGCGCGCCGTGCCGCCGGTTCAGACGCTCCGCCAGCTTCACGAGCAGCGTGTCGGAGTTGAACTTGGTGTTGTCCACCAGCCCCAGGCGCAGCCCCGCCAGGCTGCCGGGACGGCGCGCCAGCGTGAGCGCGCGGGCAGCCGGCGCGCTGGTCGGATCGAACAGCTTCATGGTGTCGTTTCTGTAAACGGATCTGTAAACGGAGCGTGTGCACGCCTTGAAGCGTGGGTGGGCTGTTCGAGGTGCTTTTCGGCTCCGCTCAGCGTTCGGTCAACCGTTCCGCTCATTGCTCCGCTCACGGCTCCGTGATTCGCTCGGTAACGCTGCGGGTCCACTTGGTGCCCCAGCCCGGCAGGCAGGCCGACCAGCTGCCGGCTCGGCCGCCGGCGCACACGAGCAGGATATCGTCGGGCGCCTCGAACATGTAGCGCCAGGTGGTCTCATCGGCTTCG
>JBGPZN010000026.1:0-14604 GCA_041493815.1 Methylomirabilia bacterium | reverse complement strand
TCCTCGCCGAGCCGGGCCAGGTTCATGGCGCGATCTTACGCGATCCCACGTGATAGGATCGGTCCGCGATGCTGCGGGGCCGTCTTGCGGTCAAGATTTCGGTCCTCATCGTGGTCGTGCTCATCATCGGCTTCGGCGCCTCCACGATCTGGACGGTGCAGCGCGAGTCCGATCTGCTGGTCGAGCAGAACAAGGTGGCGGCCCGTCGTCTCACCGCCACCCTGGTCGCCAGCATCGAGGGCGCCATGCTGCAGGAACGCCCCGACGTCACCCGCACCGTGCTCCAGGAGCTCAAGACCTCGACGCCCGTGGAAGGGCTCACGATCTTCCGCCGCAACGGCGTGGAGGCGTTCACCGACCTCGCCACCGCCATGGAGGTGGACAAGAACGCCGGCCTGGCCAAGGACGTCCTCGCCAACATCAAGAAGATGGCGCGCGAGCCGGGCCAGGCCGCCTCCGGCCCGCAGTTCACCCGCGCCGTGGAGTCCCTGCAGAGGCAGGAATCGCTGGAGATGCGCGAGGGCGCCACCTTCTTCACGCTGCACCACCCGATCCTCAACCAGGAGAAGTGTCAGGGGTGCCACGGCGCCGACCACAAGGTGCGCGCGGTGGTGCGCGTCGACACCGCCATGGCGCCCGTGCTGGCGGAGGTCCGCCGCCACCGCAACCGCCAGTTCCTGGTCGGCGGGCTGACGATCGTGGCGGCCGCCGGCGTGCTCACCGTGGCGATGCGTCGCATCGTGCTCCGCCCGCTCACCCAGCTGTCCGCGGCCGCGCGCCGGGTCGGCGAGGGCGACTTCGACGCCCGGGCGCCCGTGTCGACCAGCGACGAGATCGGCCAGCTCGGCGCGGCCTTCAACGACATGACCGCGCGCCTGACCACCGCCCGCCAGGAGCTGGAGGGCAAGAACAGCGAGCTGGCCACCGCGCTGCAGCACCTGCAGGAATCACGCGAGCGGCTGGAGCTGCTGGAGCAGCTCAAGGGGGAGCTCGCGAAGTTCGTGCCGGAGGCCGTCCAGCGGCTCCTCGAGCAGAATCCCAACGCGACCGAGATGGAGAAGAAGAGCGTCGAGGTCTCGGTGCTGTTCCTCGACATCGCCGGCTACACGCGGCTGTCCGAGCAGCTCGAGCCGCGCAAGCTGAACCAGCTCGTGCAGACCTACTTCTCCAGCTTCCTCGAGATCCTCCAGCGCCACCACGGCGACATCAACGAGACCGCCGGCGACGGGCTCATGGTGATCTTCCAGGCCCAGCCCACCGCCGCCGATCACGCGCTCAACGCCACCAGGTCGGCGTTCGCGATTCGCCAGCGTACCGAGCAGCTCAACGAGGAGTACGGCGGCACCTTCCCGCCCATCGCGTTGCACATGGGCATCAACAGCGGGGAGGCGCTGGTCGGCGCCACCAAGATGGGTGCCGGGGCTGGCCAGCGGTGGACGTTCACCGCGACGGGGCCGACGACCAACCTCGCGGCCAGGTTTGCCGGCTCCGCCCAGGGCGGCGAGATCATCGTGGGTCCGACGACGGCCGAGCGCATCAAGGCGCAGTTCGTGCTGGAGAGCCTGGGCGAGCGCGCCTTCAAGAACGTCTCCCAGCCGATCCACGTGTACCGCGTCATCCCACCGGGGGTGTACGAGAAGATCGTGTGAGCCGCGTCCGGGTTGGCATCTGCTCGTGGGCCGACCCGGCCCTCATCGAGGCAGGGACGTTCTACCCCAGGAAGTCGATGAGCGCGGAGGCGCGGCTGCGCTTCTACGCCGCCGTCTTCGACGTCGTCGAGGTCAACGCGTCCTACTACGCAATCCCCGACGTGTTGACCGTCCGCCGCTGGGCCGAACGCACGCCGCCCGGCTTCGTCTTTCACGTCAAGGCGTGGAGCCTGATGACGGGCCACCACCCGCGACCGCAATCGCTGCCCGCCGACGTGCAGGCGGTGCTGCCGGAGCGGGTGCGGCGCAGCCCGCGCGGCGAGCTCCTGGCCGACGACGTCCCCGCCGAGGGCGTCGACGCCGCGTTCCGGCTGTTCCGGGCGTCGCTGGCGCCGCTCGCGGAGGCCGGCAAGCTCGGCTACGTGCTGTTCCAGTTCGCGCCGTGGGTGCACTTCGAGCCGGCCCGCCTGGACTATCTCGCCTCGCTGCCGGAGCGGCTGCCGGGCGCCACGGTGGCCGTGGAGTTCCGCCACCGCTCGTGGTTTCCCGATCACGCTGAGGAGACGCTGCGGGCGCTGCGCGCGGCCCACCTCGCCCACGTGATCACCGACGCCCCCGCCGTGGGCGGCGCCGTGCCGCACGTGACGGCGGTGACGGCGCCCACCGCCGTCCTCCGCCTGCACGGGCGCAACGCCGAGGGCTTCCTGCGCCAGCTCCGCGGCGAGGAGCCGAGCGTGCGGGAGAAGTACGACTATCTCTACAGCGCCGCCGAGCTCGCCGCGCTGGTGCCGGAGATCGGCGGCCTCGCCGAGGACAGCGAGGAGGTGTTCGTCTCCTTCAACAACAACAACCGCGACTACCCGGTCCGCAACGCGCTCGCGCTGCGCACGCTGCTGGGACAGCCAGGCGCCGGCGAGGTCTTGCAACGCGACCTGTTCCACTGAGATAGTGACGTCGATGGTCACCTCGGCGCCGCCGATCCCCCGAGTCGAGCTCGCGTATGCGCCCACGCCGCTGCTCAAGCTCGAGCGCCTGTCGGCCGAGCTGGGCGTGGAGCTGTGGGTCAAGCGCGACGACCTCACCGGCCTGCTGGAGACCGGCAACAAGATCCGCAAGCTGGAGTTCTTGATCGGCGAGGCGCTCGCCCAGGGCGCCGACACGCTGATCACCTGCGGCACGCTGCAGTCCAACGGCTGCCGCAGCGTGGCGGCGGTCGCCGCGCGGCTCGGGCTCGAGGCGATGCTGGCCCTCAAGGGCGCGCCGACCGCCGAGTACGACGGCAACCTGCTGCTCGACCGACTGCTCGGCGCCAGGGTGCGCTACTGCACCGATGAGGAGTGGGCGAAGGTCGACCAGATCATGCTGGAGATGGCCGGCCGCGCCCGGATGGCGGGGCGCGTGCCCTACGTCATCCCCGAGAGCGGCGCCTCCGTCGTGGGCGCCCTCGGCTATCTCTCGTGCGGCCAGGAGATCGCCCAGCAGATCCGGCACGGCGCGCCCGAGTTCGACACGATCGCGATCACCGCCTTCAGCGGCGGCAGCCAGGCCGGCCTCCTGATGGCCAGGCAGCTGGCCGGCCTGCGCGCCGAGGTCGTGGGCATCCCGGTCGCGGGGGAAGGCGAGCGCGTGCGCGCCTACGTCGGCGACGTCATCGACCAGGCGCGCCGGCGCTGGGGGCTGGCGGTGACGGTGCCGGACGAGATCCGCCTGCTCGACGGCTATCAGGGCTTCGGCCGCGCGGCGGTGCGCGACGAGGACCTCGCCATGGTCCTGCGGGTCGCCCGCCGGGAAGGCATCGTGCTCGATCCCGTCTACACGGCGAAGGCGTTCGGCGGGCTGCTCGATCGCATCCAGCGCGAGCCGGGCAGCCTGGGCCGGCGCATCTGCTTCATCCATACCGGCGGCGTCTTCAGCATCTTTCCCTTCCGTGATGCGCTGAGCCGGATGGCCGACGCCGACCTCTGGTAGAATCCCACTCCCATGCCGGACATCACGCTGCGTGGCGGCGAAGTTGACGGGCTCGCGCTCCACTACGTCGTCGCCGGGCGTGGGCCCGCCGTGGTGCTCCTGCACGGGCTGGGCGGCTTCGCGCAGTCGTGGCGGCACACGATCGACGCGCTCGCGACCCGGGCCACCGTGTTCGCGCTGGACCTGCCCGGCTTCGGCCGCTCCGCCAAGCCGCGCACGGCCTATCGGCTCGGCTATTTCGCGCGCGCCCTCCACGCCTTCCTCGACGCCCTGGGGGTGGGCCAGGCCTCGCTGGTCGGCCACTCGCTCGGCGGCGCCGTCGCGGTGACCTACGCGCTGACGCATCCCGCGCGCGTGGAGCGGGTGGCGCTGGTGGCCGGGCTCGTCCCCGGCTTCAGCTTTCGCATGCCGTGGGCGTACCGCCTCATCGCGCTGCCCGGGGTCGGCGAGGCGCTGGGGCTGTGCGGCCGGGCGCCGCTCTACAAGGCGGCCCTCGCCCGCTGCTTTCACGTGGCCCGGCCCGACGACGTCGACTTCCTCATCGATCACGACTATGGGATCCGCACGGGCGCCGAGGCGCGGGCGGCGTGGCTGGCGACCGCGCGGCATATCCGCGCGGACTTCGTCGATCACCGCGTGGATTACCGGCGCGCGATCGCGACGCTCGACCTGCCGGTGCTGCTCGTCCACGGCCGCCAGGATCCCGCCGTCTCGGCGCAGCACGTCACCGAGGCGGCCGCCGGATTCCCGCGGGCGGCGCTGCGCTGGGTCGACGGCTGCGGCCACTTCCCCCACCTCGAGCACGCGCCGATCGTCAACGGCTGGCTGGCCGAGTTCGTGGTCGGGCGTCCGGCGCCCCGCTGATGAGCGAGATCAGCCCGCACGATCTGAAGGCGCGCCTGGACCGCAACGAGGCCCCGTTGCTGCTCGACGTCCGGCAGGACTGGGAGACGCAGCTCTGCCGGCTGCCCAACGCCGTGCACATCCCCATTGAGGAGCTGGAGCTGCGGGTGGAGGAGCTGAACTCTCACGATGAGATCGTCGTGTATTGCCACCAGGGCGTGCGCAGCGCCGCCGTGGCGGAGTACCTCCGATCGCTGGGCTTCAGGGACGTGAGCAATCTCTCCGGTGGGCTCGATCTCTGGGCGCGCACGATCGACCCTTCGATGCGCCGATACTGATGGCCGAGGCCGCCGTCCGCGTCGAGCGGCGGGGCGGCGTGGTCCGGATCACGCTCGACCGTCCGCCGCTGAATCTCCTCGAGCCGGCCCTGATCGCCGCCCTCCGCTCCACGTTCGAGACGCTGGCCGCCGACCCCGCCGTCCGCCTGGCCGTGGTGACCGGCGCCGGCCGCGCCTTCACCGGCGGCATGGACGTGCGGGTGCTCCGCGACCTCGACGCCGCCGGCGCCACCGTGCTCATCACCGCGCTACACGACGCGATCGAGGCCGTCCACCGGGCGCCGTTTCCCGTGATCGCGGCCGTCAACGGTCACGCGCTCGGCGCCGGCTTCGAGCTGGCGCTGGCCTGCGACCTGCGCGTCGCCGCCGCCGAGGCGACCTTCGGCCTGCCGGAGGTGCGCGTCGGCGTGCCGTCGGTGATCCAGGCGGCGCTGCTGCCGCCGCTCGTCGGCCCCGGGCGCGCCGCCGAGCTGCTGCTGACCGGCGCCACCATCGGCGCCGAGCAGGCGCTGGGGTGGGGGTTGGTCAACCGCGTCGTCGACCGCGCGGGGCTGGAGGCGGCGGTCGACACGATGGTCGGCGCGATCACCGCGTGCGCGCCGGGCGCGGTCCGTCTGCAGAAGCAGCTCATCGTGCGCTGGCGCGAGAGCGATCTGCCGGCGGCGGTGCGGGCGGGGATCTCGGCCTTCGCCGCGTCCTACGCCACCGGCGAGCCGCGCGAGGGGACGGCCGCCTTCCTCGAGAAGCGAGCGCCGCGCTTCGAGGAGCGGCGCTGAACATTCGAGCGGTCACGGTCGATTTCTGGGGGACCCTGCTGCTCGATCCCCCCTCGGCCGACAATCGCTACAAGCGCCGTCGCGTCGCCGACTTCGAGACGATCCTGACCGGCATCGGCCACAAGGTGACGACGATCGCGCTGGACCGCGCCTACGAGGCATCCGGCGCCTACCTCGGCCGCGTGTGGGCGAAGAACAAGGACGTGCCGGCCATGGACCACGTGCGCGCCATCCTCAAGGCGGTCGATTCCGGCTTGCCGGCCCGCGTGCCGGCCGAGACGATGACGGCCCTGCTCGACGCCTACGCGGAGCCCGCGCTGCTGGTCCCGCCCACTGTGGACGGCGGCGCCCGGCCGGCGCTGGAGCGGCTGCGGGCGCAGGGCGTGGTCCTGGCCCTGGTGTCGAACACGATGCGCACGCCGGGAGCGACGCTGCGCAAGGTCCTCGACCGCTTCGGCCTGCTCGCCTGCTTCGCGCACACGACGTTCTCCGACGAGGTGGGCGTGCGCAAGCCGGACCCCGAGATCTTCGCGCTGACCCTGCGCGCCTTGAAGATCGCGCCCGCCGCCGCCGTCCACGTCGGCGACGACCCCATCCTCGACGTCCACGGCGCCCGGGCCGCCGGCCTCCGCGTCGTCCAGGTCACCAACGCCTCCCTGAAGGCGCTGGGCGCGCAGCGCCCCGACGCCGTCATCCCCAGCCTCGCCACCCTCCCTGAAGCCATCGCCCGGCTCGACCAGTCCTGACCGCCCGCCGCGGGGCGCGGTTGCGCGGCGCGAGAAGGATCAACTAGTATGCGGAGCATGGACGTCGCCGACCTGCGCGCAAAAATCCGCGACATCAAGAATTTCCCGAGCGAAGGCATCCTGTTCAAGGACATCACCACCCTGCTCAAGGACGGGCCGGCGTGGCGCTTCGCGGTGGACTCGCTCGCCAACCGGTATCAGGGCGAGCGCGTCGACGTGGTGGTCGGCGTCGAGTCGCGCGGCTTCATCTTCGGCGGCGCCGTCGCGCATCAGCTCCGGGCCGGCTTCGTCCCCGTGCGCAAGCTGGGCAAGCTGCCCGGCAAGACCATCGAGGTCGAGTACGAGCTGGAGTACGGCCGTGACGCGCTGGCCATGCACGAGGACGCCATCAGCCCCGGCCAGCGCGTGCTGGCGGTGGACGACCTGCTCGCCACCGGCGGCACCATGGGCGCCACCCTGCGGCTGGTCGAACAGCTGGGCGGGCGCGTGGTCGGCGTCGCCTTCATGATCGAGCTGGCCTTCCTGCACGGACGTGAGAAACTCAAGAACTACCCGTTGCACTCGCTGATCGTCTACGACTAAGAGGACGAGGTACGCCTCATGCGGACATTGATGCTCGGGACGCTGGCCCTGCTGCTGGGGCTGCCGGTGGTGGCCGTCGCGCACGACGAGGCGAAGACGCCGGTGAGCGGCTCGATCATCCTCGAGATGACGAAGCCGGGGGCGGGGACGCGGGACCGTGCCTTCGACGAATCGCTGCGGCGGGACGGCCCGCTCCCCGCGCCCAAGAGCGAGTACGTGGTGCAGCCCGACGGCAGCGTCCGCTACGGCAACACGACCGTCATCATCCGCCACGACTGCCCGCCCGGCGGGGACTTCTTCGAGCCACCGCCGCGCCCCGGCCGCCGTCGCTGACCAGGAATAAATCCTAGAGATCGAAGAGCGAAAATAGAGGGGCGGCCCGGCTCCGCCGGGACGCCCCGAACGATGGGGGGGTTGGGGGGCCATTTCGGGGCCCCCCCATTTATGATCATCAAGAACGTCGGTGTGATCGGCTGCGGTCTGATGGGCTCCGGCATCGTGCAGGTCGCGGCGCAGGCGGGCTACTCGGTGCTGTTCGTCGAGGCCAACGACGAGCTGGTCAAGCGCGGCCTGGGGCGCCTGCGCGACACGCTGGAGGGGCTCGTCGCCAAGGGCAAGGTCGACGCCCGGGCCAAGGACGAGGCGCTGGCCCGCATCGCCGGCACCCCGAAGCTGGAAGACCTCAAGGCGTGCGATCTCGTGATCGAGGCGATGACCGAGAATCAGGCGCTGAAGAACGAGACGTTCGCCAAGCTCGACCGCATCTGCGCGCCCGGAGCACTGCTGGCCACCAACACGTCGTCGTGCAACGTGACGGCGCTGGCGGCGGCGACCAGGCGGCCGGGCCAGGTGGTCGGCATGCACTTCTTCAACCCGGTCCCGCTGATGAAGCTGGTCGAGGTGGTCCGCACGATCCTCACCGACGCCGCCGCCGTGCAGGCGGCGACGGAGTTCGTGCGCTCGGTCGGCAAGGTGCCCGTGCAGGCGAAGGACGCCACCGCGTTCATCGTCAACCGCCTGCTGGTGCCGTACCTGCTCGACGCCATCCGCGTCTACGAGGGCGGCCTGGCGTCCCTGGAAGACATCGATCAGGCGATGAAGCTCGGCTGCGGCTATCCGATGGGGCCGTTCACGCTGCTCGACCTCGTCGGGCTGGACACGACGATGTACGTGGCCGAGGTGATGTTCGACGAGTTCCGCGAGCCGCGCTACGCGCCGCCCCCGCTGCTCAAGCGGATGGTCATGGCCGGTCAGCTCGGCCGCAAGACCGGCCGCGGCTTCTACACCTACGACGCGAAGTAGACCTACGACGCGAAGGGGCCCGGTCGGCGGTCAGCGCGCGGCGAGCGCGCGCCGCCCGATCGGGCGGGCCAGCGCGATCGCGGCGCCGAGGCCGACGATCACGAGCGGCAGGCCGAGCCGGTAGCGCTGGCGCTCGCGCGCCTTCGCCCGCAGCGTCCCGAGCACCATCCGATCGCCGGCGGTGATCTCGCTGCGCCCGGCCAGGAACTGGCGTAACCGCTCACGCTGGGTGTCGTCCAGCGTGCGCGCGCCCCACTCGACGTCCCGCTGCAGCGCCCGCGCCCGGCCGAGCTCGCGCTCGCCGCGCGCGACGGCCTCGACGCTGTCGCGCCGCACGCCGCGCTCGCTCGGCGTGAGGAACGCCTCCTGTACCGACGGCGCGGCGCGCTCGAGGGCGTCGAGCCACGGATGGTCCATGGCCGGGAACGCCGCCAGCAGCGCGCCGGCCAGCGTGACCAGCGCCGCCAGCCCGACGGCCGCCGGCGCCAGCGCGGCGGCGCCCCTGCTGCGCACGGCCGCGGCGGCCGCCCGCCCACCGCGCGCGGCCGCGGTCACCGCCAGCGCGGCGCCGAACGCGGCCACGACCGTGGCGCCGGTGGGCAGGTCCCACCGGTAGGACGCGAGCAGGCCGGCAGCGCTCACCACCCCACCGGCGGCCCAGCCCAGCGCCAGCCGCGTGGCGATGCCGCGCGCGAGCAGCGCCGCGATCGCCGCCGGTACCACGAGGAACGCGAACACCAGCAGCACGCCGGCCACGCGCACCGAGCTGGTCACGACGAGCGCGAACGAGGCGTAGAAGAGCGCGTCCCAGCCGATGACGCGCCCGCCGGCGGCGTCGCCGGCCGCAAAGGAGATGGCCAGCAGCGGGCGCCGCGCCAGCCAGTGCACGAGCCCGATCACGCCGTAGAGACCGGCCAGCGCCGCCACGTCGGCGCCGCTGACGGTGAGGATCGAGCCGACCAGCAGCTGCTTGATGTGCTCGGCGCCCTGGGGCGCGCGGTCCACGACGAGCACGGTGAGCGCGGCCGACACCGCGTACACGATGCCGATGATCGCCTCCTGGGGGATCGGCGCCCGCCGCACGCGCGTGACCGCGAACACGAGCCCGCCGGCGACGGCGAACGCCAGCGCGTACCAGTAGGCGGCCGCGCTCGCCGGCGGATGGCCGGCCAGGAGCGCGACGGTGAGGCCGAGCGCGGCGACCTGGGCGAGGGCGAGATCCACGAAGATCACCCCGCGCGCGAGCACGTGCAGGCCGAGGTAGGCGTGGATCCCGGTGAGCACCAGGCACGCCACGAACGGCAGCGCCAGGAGGTCGATCACCGCGCGGCCGCCAGCGCCTCGGCCAGCCGCGTCACGTTGAGGTCGAACAGGGCGACGTAGTCGCCGGCGGCCGGGTCGCCGCCGACCGAGGGCACCAGCGTGACCGCGCGGGCGCCGCTGCGCTCGGTGATCTGGCGCACGAGGCCGGCGCTGGCGTAGGGCTCGGCCACGAGCACGCGGACGCCGGCCGCGCGCATGCGATCGACCAGCGCGACGAGCGCCGCCGGCGAGGGCGGCGCGCCGGGCGCGGGCTCGACGGTGGCCGCGATCGCCAGACCGAAGCGCGCGGCGAAGTACGGCCACGTGTCGTGCACGGCGACCACGCGGGCGCCGCGGTGAGGCGCCAGCGCGGCCCGCCAGCGGACCAGCCCGGCGTCGAGGCGCCCGAGGAACCCGCGCCGGCGGTCGTCGAAGAACGCGCGCTCGGCGGGCGCCAGCCGCCCGAGCGCCTCGGCGATGGCCGCGGTCATCGGCCGCGCGTTCTCCGGATCGAGCCAGTAGTGCGGGTTGCCGAAGCCGTGCAGGTGCGGCGTCGCGCGGTCGTCGCGCAGCCGCGGCGTGTCGGTCTGCAGCAGCGTGACGCCGCGCGAGAGGTCGAGGTCGCGCCGCCCGCCGGGCGCCAGCTCGGGCTCGGCCAGCGTGGCCAGCGCGCGTCGCAGCCACGGCTCGTGATCGAGGCCGACGCGCGCCAGCAGCGCGGCACCGCGAAGCCGCGCGAGCTGGCCAGGTTTCACCTCGACCGCATGGGGGTCGTGCCGGGGCGGGGCGAGGCTCTCGACGGTGACGCGGTCGCCACCGACGACGTCGACGAGGGCCTTGAGGTCGGTCGTGGTCGTGACCACGGCGAGAGGGCCGCCGGTCCCGTACGCGGGGCCGGCAGCCAGCACGAGCGCGAGCGCGACGAGGGCGCGCGCGCGGATCACCGCGACCTACTTCTTGGCGAAGATCGACTTCGGGACCATGCAGTGCACGCCCTTGCGGATGTCCACCACCTGGGTCACGCGGCAATCGCCGACCATCGAGGTCAGCGCGTAGGCCTCGTCGCGGCTCATCGCCACCAGCTTCTGCGCGGCCAGGAAGCTGACCGTCTCGCGCACGGCGATCTTCATCGCCTCGTTCAGGTCCTCGTCGAAGCCCATCATGATCCAGTGGGTCGCCGTCTCCGCGCGCGGCCACTCCAGCTTCATGTCCTTGCGCACGACCGTCTGCAGCACGATCTCGCGGTACGCGCACTCCAGCGCGGTGAGGCTCACCTCGCCGTTGCCCTGGCGGCAGTGCGAGTCGCCCGTCCACAGCAGCGCGCCCTTGTGGAAGACGGGCAGGTAGAGCGTGGAGCCCTCCTGCAGCTCGTTGAGGTCCATGTTGGAGCCGTTCTTCCACGGTCGCAGCGTGCTCGTGCGGCCCTTGGCGTCCTTGATCGGCGGGCCCGCCTTCTCCTTCGGCTCGTTGGGGTCGGGGCCGACCGCGATGGTGCCCGGGAACGGCTGCAGGTCGATGATCACGCCCGGCTTGAACTCCGTCTGCCGCTTGTCCCAGTCGAGGTAGAAGTAGCGGACGAAGCCGGTCGGGAATTCCGGCGCGAGCTGGCCGACGGTCGGGAACTGCGAGCCGGGCAGGTGGAAGTTCGTGGCGAACGCCTTCGGCACGATCTTCTTGATGCGGATCTCCAGCGTGTCGCCGGGCTCGGCCCCGTTGACGTAGATCGGTCCCGTCATCGAGTGGGGCCCGCCCCCCGGGTTGGCCAGCCGCAGCTTGACGATGTCGTCCATCGTCGTGCCGGGCTGGATGGCGTTGTGGGCGTGCATCATCGTCTCGACGGCGACGGTGTCGCCGGAGTCGATCGTCACCTTGGGCGGCTCGGCGGGGTCGAGCCAGCCCCACTGCGTCGTCGCCAGCGTGGCCGGCAGCACGTGGTACGTGCCGCCGGCGACGGCGACGGCGCGGTCGCGCTTGGCCTCGTCCATCGGCGCGAGCTGGTACGGCTGCTGCGCGATGGCATAGAGGCCGGCGACGAGGATCAACGCGAGTCCGGTGAGCGCGGCGGCGAGACGCTTCTTCGTCCTGATGGTCGGCATGTGGCCTCCTGTTGACGTCGGCGGTGCAGGTGGAGGCTTCGTCGGCTCCGGTGCGAGGCGCCATCATGCGGCACGCTTTGAGCGAGCGTCAAGTGGGAGGATAATCGCGGCGATGCGCGACGCATTCTGGCTGAGCGACGACGAGCGGCAGGCGCGCGACCTCGCGCGCGCGATCGCGCGCGAGCAGGTGGCGCCGCACGCCGCCGAGGTGGACGAGGCCGAGGTCTACCCGGCCGAGTCGCTGCGCCGGCTCGCGCACGCCGGGCTCATGGGGTTGTACATCCCGGAGGCGTACGGCGGCGCCGGGCTCGGCGCGCTGGCGTTCTGCCTGGCTGTCGAGGAGATCGCGTGGGCCTGCGCCTCGACGGCGGTGATCTACCTCGTGCAGTACGCGGCCGGCTACCCGATCGTGTCGCACGGCACCGAGGCGCAGAAGCAGCGCTACCTGCCGCGGCTGGCCGCCGGCGAGATCACGGCGGCGCTGTCGATCTCCGAGCCCGGCGCCGGCTCCGACGCGGCCTCGATGACGACGACCGCGGTGCGCAAGGGCGACCGCTACCTGCTCAACGGCACCAAGATGTGGGTGACGAACGGCAACCAGGCGGGCGTCATCACGCTCTTCGCCACGGTGGACCGCGGCCGCGGACACAAGGGCGTGACCGCGTTCCTGGTCGAGCCGACCTTCCCCGGCTTCGCGCTGGGCAAGCTCGAGCGCAAGATGGGTATTCGCGGCTCGCCCACGGTGGCGCTGCATCTGAGCGACTGCGAGGTGCCGGTCGACAACCGCCTCGGCGAGGAAGGACAGGGGTTCCGCGTCGCCCTCGGCGCGCTCGACCGCTCGCGGCCGGCCGTCGGCGCCCAGGCGGTCGGCATCGCCCAGGCCGCGCTCGACGCCGCCACCGGCTACGCGAAGGAGCGCCGGCAGTTCGACCGGCCCATCGCCGAGTTCCAGGGCATCCAGTTCATGCTCGCCGACATGGCGATGCTGGTGCACGCCTCCCGGCTGCTCGTCCACCACGCCGGCGCGCTCGTCGACCGCGGGATCACCGACACCGCGCTGGAGGCGTCGATGGCCAAGTGCTTCGCCGCCGACGCCGCCATGAAGGTCGCCACCGACGCCGTGCAGGTGTTCGGGGGCTACGGCTACACGCGGGAGTATCCCGTGGAGCGCTTCATGCGTGACGCGAAGATCACCCAGATCTACGAGGGCACCAACCAGATCCAGCGCGTCGTCATCGCGCGCGACCTGCTGCGCGGGCGTTGAGGGCCTCCCGCCCCTGGATTTGACCGGCGCCGGCCTCGGGTGTTAGATGTCCTGACATCCTGACAGGGGAGGCCCAACCACGGTGAACTTCCGGCCCGGGATTCCTCGATATCTGCAGATCGCGGACGCGATCCGCCGCGATCTCAAGAGCGAAGGGGAGCGTATCCCCTCCGAGCACGCCCTGTGCGCGACGTACCGCGTGAGCCGACCCACCATCCGCCAGGCGCTGGACGTGCTGGTGCAGGAGGGGCGGCTGTACCGCCACGCCGGTCGCGGCACCTTCGCCACCGCGGTGGCCGGCAACGACCGCCGCCTGCGCGTGATCGGCTCGATCGACGACATCATGGCCATGGGCGCCGAGACGTGGTTCGAGGTTCTCACCCGCGAGCGGATGCCGGTACCCGCCAACATCGCCCAGGCGCTGCGGCTGCCGCCGGGCTCCCACGGCTACCGCATCTGCGGCGTGCGCCACGGCGACGGCGGGCCGTTTCAGCACGCCACGGCGTGGCTGCCGCCCGCCATCGGGCAGGCGTTGTCCGACGACGACCTGTCGAAGTCCCTCATCGGGTTCATCGAGCGGCACCTGAACATGCCGATCAAGTTCATGGAGCAGACGGTCGACGCCGCCCTGGCGCCGCGGTCGGTGGCGGAGCTGCTCAAGCTCCGTCCCCGCTCGCCGCTGCTGCTCTTCGAGCGCACCTACTTCGCCGCCAGCGGCGAGCCCGTCGAGTACGCGCTGACGTATCAGACGGGCCGGCGCTATCCCTACAAGGTCAGTCTCTCCCGCTACGAGCAGCGGAGCTGAGCGGGTGGCGTTCCGCGTGGGGTTCGACGTGGGGGGCACCTTCACGGATTTCGTGCTGCAGGCGCCCTCGGGCGAGCTCACGACGGGCAAGCGGCTCACGACCTATCCCGATCCCTCGGCGGCCTGCCTGGCCGGCCTCGACGAGCTGATCGAGCGCGCGGGGGTGTCGTGGGCGGAGCTGAGCCAGGCCGTGCACGGCACCACGCTCGGCTCCAACGTCGTCATCGAGCGCAAGGGGCGGGGCGTCGGCCTGCTCACGACCCGCGGCTTCCGCGACGTGCTCATCATCGGGCGGGAGAAGCGCTACCAGGTCTACGACCTCCAGATCGAGAAGCCCTCGCCGCTCATCGCGCGCCGCTTCATCGGCGAGGTGACCGAGCGCGTGCTGGCCGACGGCTCCGTGCGCACGCCGCTCGACGAGGCCGACGCCCGGCGCGCCATCCGCGCGCTGGCCGCGCGCGGGGTGACGACGCTGGCGATCTGCCTGCTGCACGCCTACGTCAATCCGGCGCACGAGCAGCGGCTGGCCGCGCTCGTGGCCGAGGAGGCGCCGCACCTCACCGTCACGCTGTCGCACGAGGTGTCGCCGACCTTCCGCGAGTACGAGCGCACCTCGACGACCGTGGTCAACGCCTACGTGATGGCGGCGATCCGCGAGTACCTGCGCGGCCTCGGCGCGGCGCTGGGCGAGCGGGGCTATCGCGGCCGCCTGTTCGTCATGCAGTCCTCGGGCGGCGTGGCGACGGCCGAGGCCATGGAGCGCTACCCGGTGCGGATGATCGAGTCGGGCCCGGCGGCCGGCGCCCTGATGGCCGCGGCCTACGGCGAGCTCACCGGCCATCGTGACCTGATCGCGTTCGACATGGGCGGCACCACCGCCAAGCTGGCCCTGATCGAGAACGGCCGGCCGTTCACCACCACGGCGTTCGAGCT
>JBGPZN010000609.1:0-2204 GCA_041493815.1 Methylomirabilia bacterium | reverse complement strand
CGCTCCTGGTGCCCGACGACCAGGGCCAGCTCGTTGAGGATGGCCGCCACGCCCGGCTTGTCGACGCCGAGCACCCGCTCGTGGATCTCCAGCAGCCGCACGAACGTCGACTCGCTGGCCGCGTAGCTGCCGGAGCGGTACTGCAACCGGCCCAGGCGCCACAGCGCCTCGGCGGCGCCGATGTCCTGGATGCCGACCAGCTTGCCGGACGCGCCGACGATGGTCTCGGCCCGCAAGATGGCGGCCGACTGGCTGCCCTGGCGCTCCGCCCCGGGCAGTGCCTTGCCCTGGAACACGGCGAGCGCCGCCTCGAGCAGGCGCACGTTGGTGGGAAACGTCTCCAGCGCGACGCCGAGGCCGCCGGCGATGGCGCCGAGCACCACCACCGGCCAGCCGCCCTCGAGCCGGCTGCACTGTCTGATTGCGCCCGCGGTGCCGTCGCCGAGCGTCGTGGCCTCGACGGCGCCGCATCCGCCCAGCCGTGCCTCGTAGTTGCGCTGGAACGTGCTGTCGGTGAGGATCTTCTCCGGCGTGAAGTCCCGGCTGACGCGGAAGCGGAAGAGGACGCCGCTGGGCACGCTCCAGCCGTCGCAGTAGAAGTTCAGGCGCTGGGAGCCTCGAGCGGGCTCGTCCTGGACGACGCGCAGCCGGCACGCCTCGCCGGTGCCGTTGGCCCCTACGGCCGCCTCGGTGCCCACGCCCCGCAGGTCGGCGGCAGCGATATCGGTCCACGCGAGCCCCAGAAGCACCGAAAGCACGAGTGCCCTGATCATGCCGCGTCCCCTTTCGCTACCAGAACTTCTCCCACTTGACCGCCTTACGCTCGAGGCCCTTGGCCATCAGCACCTCGCGCACGCGCGCGATCGTCGCCTGCCCGCCCGCGACGTAGGCGACCAGGCCGGTCACGTCGGTCACCAGCGGCTCGACGATGGGTGCGGCCCCCTCGCCCCGCGAGCCCGCTCCGACGGGACCGTCGCGCACGATCGGATGATACGCGAAGGCCGGCTGGGCCCGCGCCAGCGCGCGGAGCTCGGCGTCGTACACGAGCCACGCGGCGTCGCGCGCCCAGTAGACCAGCGTGAGCGGACGCCCGGGCTCGCGCGCGCACAGCTCCGTCACGATGGCGCGAACGGGGACGATGCCGATCTCCTCGGCCACGAAGAGCGGCCGGCACGTCTCGCTCTCGCCCCACACGAAGCCGCCGAGCGGGCCCTTGAAGACCACCTCGTCGCCGGGGCGCAAGCCACGGAACCATCGCGAGCCAATGCCGGCCGGCGCCACGTCGGCGCAGAGGGTCAGGCTCGCGGGCGCCCGCGGCGAGGAGGCGATCGAGTACGCGCGCACGATCTTGGGACCGAAGGGAACCGAGAGCCACTGGCCGGCCGCGAAGGCCAGCGCCGGCGGCTCGACCATCGCCAGGTCGGCCTCGAGGACGTCGGGGATCAGCGCGCGCACCGCCGTCACGCGCGCCCGGCCCTCGACGGGCTTGGCGGCCACGGCTAGCGCCGCAGGAGCGGCAGGATGTCGGCGGCGATGCGCTCGAGCTGCTCGCGCTCGTCGCGGGGCTCGCCGATGGCGTTGAAGACGATGTAGGTGCAGCCAGCCGTGGTGAACCGCGCCAGCTGCTCGGCGCACTGCTCGGGCGTGCCGATGATCCCGTACTTGCGGGCCAGCGGCTCGAAGTCCTGCGCGTAGCGCCTGGAAAGATGCTCGACCCATACCTTCTTGGCCGACTCCCAGTCGCGGCCGACGGTGATGAAGGCGAGATGCGCGAACGCGAAGTCGTCGAGCCGGCGGCCGGCGGTCGCCGCGGCCGCGCGGATCTTGTCGAGGCTCTGCGCGTAACGCTCGGGCTGGACGACGTAGGACATCCAGCCGTCGCCCTGACGCCCGGCCCGGGCCAGCGCGGCGTCGGAGCGACCGCCGATCCAGATCGGCGGGCCCGGCCGCTGCACCGGCTTGGGATCGATCGACACGCCCTCGAACTGCGTGAAGCGCCCCTGGAAGCTGGCCGGGCTGTCGCGCCACAGCGTCCGCACGACGTCGATGCCCTCGCTGACCCGGGCGCCGCGCTCGCGGTGCGGCACCCCGCACAGCTCGAACTCCTTGGGGTTCTCGCCGCCGACGCCGACGCCGAAGATGAGCCGGCCGCCGGACAGCGCGTCGAGCGTCGCCGTCGCCTTGGCCGCGATGGCCGGGGCGCG
>JBGPZN010000369.1:0-3896 GCA_041493815.1 Methylomirabilia bacterium | reverse complement strand
CCGAGCCGGCGCGCCGTCTCGAGCATCGGATACGCGAGCTTGTCGTCGTCCACGCGCCACGGGCGCGGCGGGTTGCCGAAGGCGGCGCCCGTGTACCCCTTCCACGCGTCCACGCGGAGATCGGCGGCCTGGCGCCGCATCTCGTCGAGATCGGCGGGCCCCTTGTTGGGGCTGATGAGCCCGTGGGCCAGCATGCGCTGCGAGGCAGCCAGATGATTCAGGATCTCGCGCGTCGCCGCCATCTTGGTGGGCGGCAGGATGTTACCGGCCTCGGTGGCGGACGGGATGCCGCTGATCATTGCCACCGTCGTATCGCTGTCCAGGAACACCTCCTTGATGAAGTTCTCGAGATAGAGATCCTCCATGGTCCCGCGGTCCTTCTGGAGGTCGGGGTTCCAGCGACGGCCCCCCGTTCGCAGGCGGAGCAGGTTGGGGAAGTGCTTTGGCGCCTCCACGTGGTGGACCTGGACGTCGAAGACGAACTGCCCGCCGGGCGAGCGCTCGGCGAAAGCGGCCGGCTCGAAGGCCTCGACCGGATCGACGTCGAAGAACCGCCCGAACACCGCGTTCATGGCCAGGAAGGCCGCGGCGAGGCCGGGCCCCGAGCCGAGGAACTGCCGCCGCGTGAGGCCCAGCGCGCGCGCGTGCCGTCGCGCCGTGTCCGAGAGAAGCGCCGCCACGCGCGCTTGCTCAGCCGTGCGGGGGAGCGGGAGGTATTCCTCGTTGGAGACGACCCGGGTCGGGATGGGTGACCAGCCATCGGTGAGCGCGTCCGAGTCCCACTTGCGGCGCCAGCTGCCGGGCATGACCTGCCGCCTCCTCGGGCGATGCTGTGCGTCCTCGGCTTGGACGCGCCGCTTCGGCCCGTCGTTTACTCGCTCAGCCGGTGTTGCGAAGCCCCGCGGCGATGCCGTTCACCGTGAGCACGATCACCTCGCGGCAGCGCTCGGCCTGCCGCCCCTCGGGATCGTCGAGCGCGCGCAGGCGGCGCAGCATTTCGACCTGCAGGTAGTTCAGGGGGTCGACGTAGGGGTTGCGAAGCTGGACCGAGCGCTGGATGACGGGGTCGCCGTCCATCAGCTCGGTGTGGCCGGTGGCCTCGAGGATCGCCTCACGCGTGCGCGCGTATTCATCTTCGATCGCGGCGAAAACGGTGGCGGCCAGACGCCGGTCGGGGACGAGGTCGGAGTAGAGCGCGGCGATGCCGAGGTCGGCCTTGAGCAGGGACATTTCCGCGTTGTCGAGGAGCGCGCGGAAGAACGGCCAGCCGGCGTACATGGCGCGCAGGAGCGCCGGCTCGGCGACGCGCAGTGCGCTGCCGAGCCCGTACCAGCCCGGCAGGTTGAACCGGCTCTGCATCCACGAGAACACCCACGGAATGGCCCGTACGTCCGCGCGCGTGAGCGCGCCGCCGCGGCGCGCCGCCGGGCGCGAGCCGAGCCGAAGCCGGCTGATCTCCTCGATCGGCGTGGCCGCGCGCCAGTAGTCGAGGAATCCCGGGGTGTGCTGGACCAGGCCCAGGAAGGCCTCGCGGGCGGCGGCGGCCATGGCCGTCATGGCCACGCGCCAGTCGGCGGGGACCTCGCCGGCCGTCTCGGCGGAGGCGAGGAGCACGGCGCTCACGATCTGCTCCAGGTGGCGGTGCGCCAGGTCGTGATCGGCGTAGCGGGAGGCGATGGTCTCGCCCTGCTCGGTGACGCGGAAGCGGCCCCGCACGGTGCCGGGGGGCTGCGCGCGAATGGCGCGTCCGGCCGGCCCGCCGCCGCGCGCCACGCTGCCGCCGCGCCCGTGGAAGAGCGTGAGCGCGACACCGTGCGCGTCGCAGACCTGGGCGATCGACTCCTGGGCGCGATAGAGCGCCCAGTTCGCCGCCAGGTAGCCGCAGTCCTTGTTGCTGTCGGAGTAGCCGATCATCACCATCTGCTCGCCGTCGCAGGCCCGCACGTTGGCCGCGTAGGCGGGGAGCGCGAACAGCTCGGTCAGGATTCGCGGCGCGGCCTCGAGGTCCGCCAAGGTCTCGAAGAGCGGCACGACCATGAGGCCGGGCACGCCGCCCGCCCACTTGGCCAGCAGGAGCACCGCGAGCACGTCGGCGGCGCCGCGGGTCATCGAGACGACCACCGGTCCCAGCGAGGCGCGGCCGTAGAGGCGACTGGCCCGGGCGAGGAGGCGGAAGAGCCGCCACGTCTCCGCACTCGGGTCGTCGATGCCGTCCATCATGCTCGTCAGCGCCGCCGGGCGGGGAGGGTCGTCGGCGAGCAGACGGACCAGGATGGTTGTCCGCTCGGCATCGTCGCGACGCTCGAAGTCGGGCGCGACGCCGAGCTTGTTCAGCGCGCGCGCCACCGCTGTGGCCAGGCGGCCGGAGTCTTCGCGCACGTCGAGGCGGGCGGCGTGCAGCCCGAAGGTCTCGACCTGACGGCGTGTCGCGTGCAAGCGGTCGGCGGCGAGCGCCTCCGGGAGCGCGCCCGCCACCAGCTCCAGCACGTGGCCGATCTCGTCGGCCGTGAGCCGCGCGCGGTGCGGCGTGTCCTCCAGCAGCCGCGCCGTCATGTCGTCCTGCGAGGCCGCGTCGAGATCAGCCGCCAGGAGCGAGAACGCGAGGCGATAGGGCTCGTGCGCGTAGCGCTGCTCCAGGTAGGCGACGTGGGACGGCAGTGGTCGTCGAGCCTGCAGCCACGCCTGCAGCGAGGGCGGCGGCGGAACCCGCCGTCCGCTGACGCTGAGGCGGCGCGCCAGCTCTTGCAGCGAGCGGCGATGCCGCTCCACGGCGAGGCCGCGATGCAGCCGCAGCGTCTCGGCGGTCACGGCGGCGGTGACGGCCGGGTTGCCGTCGCGGTCGCCACCGATCCACGACGCCAGCGTGAGCCAGCCGGCCCGGGCGCGCAGGGACGGGTAGTGCTCGCGCACCGCGGCGTCGAGATCGGCCGCGAGGCGGGGCAGCGCCTCCCAGAAGACCGCGTCCACGAAGTAGAGCCCGGTCCGGACCTCGTCGGTCACCGCCGGCCGGGCGGTGCGCGCGCGGTCCGTGAGCCAGAGCGTCGTGATCTCCGCGCGCAGCGAGGTCGTCACCGTCTCCCGCTCGCGGGGCAGCAGGCCGGGATCGGCGAGGGCGCGCAGCGCCTCGGCGATTCGCTGAAGCTTGGACAGCACGGTGCGCCGCTTGGCCTCGGTCGGATGCGCGGTCAGCACGAGCTCGACCCGCAGCGCCCCCAGCAGCCCCGCCATCTGCTCGGGCGTGGTTCCGCGCGCCGCCAGCCGTCCGATCGCCTCGCGGACCGATTCGGCGATCGGAAGCGGATGGCCGCTCCGCTCGCGCTCCCGCAGCGCCTGGATGCGATGCACCTCCTCGGCGAGGTTCACGAGATCGAAGTAGACGGCGAAGGCGGAGGCCGTGGCTCGCGCGGCGTCGTCCGAGAGCGCGGCGACCTCGGCGGCCAGGTGCTCGCCGGCCGCCTTGTCGTCGAGCCGCCGGGCCTTGGCCAGCGCGCGGATCCGCTCCTCGGTCTCGAACAGGTCCGGCGATTCCTGGGTGCGCAGCACCTCGCCCAGGGTCTCGCCCAGCAGGTGGATGGTCGTCGACAGGTCCACGGCCCCAGTTCTCCTCGCGTCCAACGCTCACGCCGCGGCCTGCGGCAGTGCAGGAGGCAGCCGGTACAACGACGGGTAGCGCCGCCGGCCGCCAAAGTCAACCGATGAGCGCGGCGCCGTCCGTCGTACTATCGGCGCCGTGACGCCGGCGACCACCCCGAGCGAGCTGCTCAGCCGGGCCCAGGCGCTGCTGCCCGTGCTCCGCGAGCGCGCGGCCGCCACCGAGCGGCTCCGTCGGATTCCCCCGGAGACGGTGAAGGACCTGACGTCGTCCGGCCTCGTGCGGGCCGGCACGCCGCCGCGTT
>JBGPZN010000437.1:0-3322 GCA_041493815.1 Methylomirabilia bacterium | reverse complement strand
GGCGCGGTTCCGGCCGACGTTCCAGAAATGGGCGGGACAGGTGTGCGGCGGCGTCCACATCCACGTGACGGACCGCGATCGCTTCAAGCCGTTCCTGACTGGCCTGGCGGTGATCGCGGTCGCTCGCCGTCTGGCGCCGCGCGCGTTCCGCTGGCGCAAGCCCCCCTACGAGTTCGAGCACCGGAAGTTGCCGATCGACATCCTGCTCGGCACCCACGCCATCCGGCGCGCGCTCGAGCGCGGACTGTCGCTGAGGACGATCGAACGAAGCTGGCAGGCCGACCTCGCGAAGTGGCGGCGCCGGCGCGCCGCCGCCCTGGTCTACTGACGTGGGGGGCCCCGAAATGGCCCCCCACACCCCCCAAACGCTCGGAGCGTCCCGGCAAAGCCGTGACGCTCCTCGATGCTCGCGCTCGATTGTCGGGCCGCTACATTAGTTCGAAAAGAGGTGGGTGAAGAAGTTCTTCACCGTGGCGCCGAACGAGTTCGCGGTGTCCTTCAGGTTGTGCCAGGTGCTCTTGGCCTCGGGCTCGGCGGCCTTGCCCGACTCCTTGAGCTTCTCACCGGTGAACTTGGCGCCCTCGACGACCGTGTTGCCGATGCCCTTGGCCGTTTCCTCGACGCCGTCGCCGACCTTGCCGTCGCCGATCTTCTTGGCGCCGCTCTCGACCTGGCCGGTCGCGGCCTTCACCTTGGAATCGTCGGCGGCCGCCGCGAGCCCGACCGGGGCCAGCAGGATCACGATGCTGAGGACGAGGACGAAGTGCTTCATGGTCACCTCCCGGTCCCCCTCCGTGGGGGGCCTGCCCTCATCGTATCAGCCGGATGAAGTGTCAGCCGGTTTGCGCGGCAGGCGGGGAGGTTCGACGCGGGAGGGTCAGCTCGAGTAGCCGCGGGACCGCATGCAGCGCGCATAGGCCTCGCGGTATCGCTCGTCGCGCTTCTGGTTCTGATCGAGGCCGTAGAGGGTGCCGCTACCGAGGACGCCGGCTCTCAGGGCCTCCGGCTTCGCGTCATCCGAGCCCGGCCGGCTGGCCTGACGGTGACATCCGGCGATGGCGTAGGGTGGTGGCGTCGCCATCGCGCTCGCCTGCGGCGCCGCGACCGCCATGCGCACGGACGCCGACTTCGTCGGCTCGACCGGGGGCGCTTCGACGCGCCACTCGACGTCGGTGGTCGTCCACGCGATCACGGCGATCGCCAGCGAGGTCACCATGACCAGCGCCACGGCGGCCGCCGTCAGCTTCCAGGGGTTCGATCCGTTCATCGTTCCGCTGTTTTGCTTTTCGGCACGGCCGCCGTCGCCGCGCTGGTGTTCTGATGTTCGTATCGGTTGACGACCTGCCCGAGGCTCTTTTCCAGCAGCAGGCCCCGGGCCTTCATCGCGCCGAACACCTGGCCCCAGGCCGTGCCGCTCTGCTTCTGGGCGGCGATCTCGTCGAGCGTCAACGCCTTGCCGTTGCTGCTGGGAGGCGCCGGGGCGACGGCCGCCGCCTGCGCATCGAACAGCGCGCGCGCAATCTTCTGATTGGCTGCCGACATCCGCTCATAGGCGCCGTTGACCAACGCTGTCGTCTGGGCACCGGTCGGCGAGGCCGACGCCACCCCCAGAAGCAGCAGGAAGCCCGCGAGCGCTGATGGATTACCCATGATCGTTTCCTCCGTACTCACCCACTACCGACCGGGACGGGCTCCCGGCAGGGACCAAGGAAAGCACCCGACGTGCCAGACCCCCCGGCGTCGTAAGAGTTGCGTCACGACCGGCGTTTAGGGCTCGGCATCGGTCGCTCCAACGATCGCCCACCGTCGAGGGACCGACGCTATTTCCATAGTTTCGTGCCAGACTGGCGCGGCAGTGTAGGCTCACAACGCGCTGCGCTACGAGGGCGCTCCGTTAGAATCGGGGCGTGATGGACATCGAAGACCTCGTCGGCGAACGCCTGATGGTCGGAACGGTCGGCCCCACGCTCACGGACGCCGACGTCGCGCTCTTCCGTGACACGCGCGCCGCCGGGTTGATCCTCTACCGGCGCAACTTCGAGAGCCCCGCCGCGCTCGCCACGCTGCTCGACTCGCTCGAGTCGGCGCTCGGACGACGCCTGCTGGTCGCGACCGACCACGAGGGCGGCCGCATCGTGATGCTGGGCCGCGGCGTCACGATCTTTCCCGACAACCTCGCGCTCGGCACCGCCGGCGAGGAGGCGTTCGCGTTCCGCCAGGGGCTGATCGAGGCGCGCGAGATGCGCCGGCTCGGCGTCGATTTCAATCTCGGCCCCTGCCTGGACGTGCTGACCGAGCGCTACAGCCCCAACATCGGGATCCGCTCGTACGGCAAGGATCCGAAGGTCGTGGCGCGCTACGGCGTGGCCCGCATCCGCGGCATGGCGCGGGGCGGCCTGTCGGCGTGCGCCAAGCACTTCCCGGGCAAGGGCCACTCCCCGCTCGACGCGCACTTGCGGCTGCCCACGATCGACTCGTCGCTCGAGGAGATGCGCGCCCTCCATCTACCGCCCTTCATCGAGGCGATGGCGGCGGGGATCGAGGCCGTGATGACCTCCCACCCCGTGTACCCGAAGCTCGATCCCAGCGGCGTGCCGGCGACGTTCTCGCGACGCATCGTGGGCGACTGGCTGCGGGGTGAGCTGGGCTTCGGCGGCGTCATCGTCTCCGACGACCTCGAGATGGGCGCGGTCAGCGAGGCATGCCCGATCGGCGAGGCGACGGTGCGGACGGCGGCGGCCGGCCACGACCTGCTGCTGGTCTGTCACACCGCGCCGGCCCAGCGCGCCGCCGCCGCCGCGCTGGTCGCCGCCTACCGCGCGCGCCGGCTCCCGCTCGGCGAGTGCGAGGCCGCCGCCGAGCGCGTGCGCCGCCTGCGCCTGTCCCGCGCCGCGCGCCGCGAGGGCGGCGAGCCGGCGCCCGAGGCCGACGGCCGGCCGCTGGCCCAGGCGATCGCCACGCGAGCGGTGACCGAGGTGGGCCGCGGCGCCCCGGACCTGAATCGCGCCCTCAACGGCAAGGTGCTGATCGTGTTCCCGCGCTTCTCCGACCTGGCGTCGCGGATCACCATCGAGCCGGAGGTGGCCGACGAGCGGGGGTGGATCCGCGGCGCCTTCGGCGTGGCCGGCATCGCGCCGGAGGTGGCCGTGGTGGGAATCGAGCCCACTGCCGAGGAGATCGGGGGCGCCGCCGCGCAGGCGGGGGCGGCCGACGCCACCGTGCTGTTCCTGTTCGACGCGCACCTGTACGCGTCGAATCGCGCGCTGCTCGAGGCGCTGCAGGCCGGGGCCCGCCGCCTCGCCGTCGTGCTGCTGCGTGATCC
>JBGPZN010000053.1:0-11655 GCA_041493815.1 Methylomirabilia bacterium | reverse complement strand
CGCGCTGGCGCATCCGTGGACCGTCGCCGCCGGGGAGGTGACACGCTGGCCGGAGGTGTGGGGCGGCAGCGCCGACCTGCTCGGCCGGCTCGACCTGGCGCTGCGCCGCGGGCAGCGCGTCGAGGGCCACACCGCCGGCGCCGCCGCCGACAAGATGGCCGCCATCGCCGCCGGCGGTCTCACGTCCGACCACGAGCCGATCACCGCCCGCGAGGTGCTGGACCGCGCGCGGCAGGGCATCGCCGTCATGCTGCGCGACTCCTCGCTGCGGCCCGACCTCGTCGGCCTGCTCGACGTCTTGAAGGAGGCGCCCGCGCTCGCCTCGCGGCTCATGCTGACCGCCGACGGCTCGATGCCGGCGTTCATCCGCGACCACGGCTTCGTGGACCACCTGATCCGGGTGGCGCTCGAGCGCGGCATCGCGCCCATCGACGCCTACCGGATGGCCACGCTGAACCCGGCGACCTACCTCGGGCGCGAGGCCGATCTCGGCGGCATCGCGCCGGGCCGCTTTGCCGACCTCTGCCTGCTGCGCGATCTCGCCGAGCCACGGCCGGAGGCGGTGGTGGCGCGCGGCCGGCTGGCCGCCCGCGACGGCCGCGTCCTGGTGGACGTGCCGGAGCCCGACTGGCGCCGGGCCTTCACCACGCCCGCGGCGCGCCTGACCGTGCGCTGGCGCGCGCGGCCGGACGACTTCCGGCTGCCGCCGCGCGCGACGTATCCGGTCATCCGCCTGGTCAGCGCGGTCATCACCCGGCTGGAGGAGCGCGCGCCGGCCGACGGCGATCTGCACGCCGCGCTCGTCGACCGCGGCGGCCGCTGGGTGGCGCCGGGCGTGGTCGCGGGCTTCGGCGAGCGCATCGACGGCCTGGCCTCGACGATCACGACCGACTTCAACATCCTCGTGCTCGGCCGGCGGCCGGAGGCGATGGCGCGGGCCGTGAACCGATTGCTCGAGGTACGCGGCGGCGTCGTGCTGGTCGACGGCGATCGAGTGGCGCTCGAGCTGCCGCTGCCGCTGGGTGGCGTGATGACCCACATGAGCGTGCTGGATGCGGCCGCCCGCGAGGACGCGCTGCGGGCCGCGCTGGTCGCGCGCGGCCATCCGCATCACGAGCCGATGTTCACGCTGTTCTTTCTCGCCGCCGACTTCCTGCCGTTCGTGCGCCTGTCGCCGCGCGGCGTCTGGGACGTCAAGCAGGGTCGGGTGCTGCTCCCACGACGCGCGCGCCGAGGCTGACCGCCCGATGGCCACGGCCCGTGGGCGCGCCGTCGTGGCCGCGCTCGTCGTGATGGTGGCCCTCGTCGGCGCGGCGGCGCCGGCGGGCACGTTCCTGCGCGGCACGCTCGAGGGCCGCGCGTACCGCGTGTGGGTGCCGACCCGGCCGGCGCCGGAGCGGCCACTCGTCGTCGCGCTGCACGGCTGCTGGCAGACGCCCGAGGACTTCGCG
Source organism: Methylomirabilia bacterium (assembly GCA_041493815.1). Lineage (GTDB taxonomy): Bacteria > Methylomirabilota > Methylomirabilia > Rokubacteriales > CSP1-6 > AR5. Next base: position 10,204 of record JBGPZN010000053.1, on the reverse strand, counting down.
CTCGGCACCCGCCTGAACGACGCCGCCGAGCGGCGCGGCCTCGTCGTGGTCTATCCCGCGCAGGGCCGCCGCGAGAATCCCTATCGGTGCTGGAACTGGTTCGACCCGACGCAGCAGACGGCCACCGGCACCGAGGCGGGGCAGATCCTGGCCGTCGCGCGCCGCGTGCAGGCCGAGCGCGGCGTGCGCGAGAGCCGGATGATCGTGCTCGGCTTCTCGGCCGGGGCGTGGATGGCGGTGAACCTCACCTGTGCCGTGCCCGACGCGGTGCTCGGCCTCGGCACGCTCGCGGGCGGCCCCTATCGCTGCGCGGGCGGCCCCGAGGCGGCGATCCAGTGCATGCGCGGCCCCGCCCGTGACAGCGGCCCGGCGGCGGCGGCCGCGTGCGCGGGCGGCCGCATCACCGGCCTGCGCGCCTCGCTCTGGCACGGCGGGCTCGATTCCGTCGTGAGCGCCACGAACCTCACGGCGCTGGAGGCGATGTTCGGGCGTCTGCTCGCGGTCAGCGGTGGCGCCACCGCCACCGACGAGGGCGGCGCCGTCCACGCCGTCTACCATGACGCGCGCGGCGTGCCGGTGCTCGAGACGTGGCTGGTGCCGGGCATGGGGCACGCGTGGAGCGGCGGCGACGGGCGCGCCACCCACACGTGGCCGCCGGGCCCGGCGGCCACCGAGCGCATGCTCGACTTCCTGCTGGCGGGGCGCTGAGCGTGGCGGGCCAGCGGCGGCTGGCGACCGGGGTCCTGCTCGGCGCGGCGGCGCTGGCCGTCGTCGTGTTCCCCCTCCGGGCGACGTGGTGGGGCGGCTTCCTCCTGGCGATCGCCGAGGCCGGCGTCGTCGGCGGCCTGGCCGACTGGTTCGCGGTGACCGCGATCTTCCGGCGCCCGCTGGGGTTGCCGATTCCCCACACGGCGCTCATCCCGCACAACTGGGAGCTCATGGCCGCGCGCGTGGGCGTCATGGTCGGCGGCCGCGTGCTCACGAAGGAGTACGTGCGCGAGGAGATCGCGCGGATCGACCTGGCCGACCTGCTGGCCCGCGGCGCCGAGCGCATCTCGCGGGCGGACCTCGAGCGCGCCACCCGCATCGTGGCCGGCTGGGCCGCCGAGCAGCTGGCGCCGGCGACGAGCGCGGAGCTGCTGTCGCGCGGGCGCCGCGCGCTGGCGGGACAGCCGGTGGCGCCGCTACTGGCCACCGCGCTGCGCGTGGCGCGCCGCCAGGGGTGGGACCAGCGGCTGATCGACGGCGCGCTCCGAGCGGTGGCGGAGGCGATGGAGCGTCCGGAGTTCCGCGCGGCCGTGGGCGAGGTGATCGACGACCTGCTCGCGCGCTACCGCGAGCGGCTGGGCGTCTACCCGCGCCTGTGGATGGGGCTGGCCTCGCTGCTCGGCGTGCTGGACCGTGATCGACTGGTGGCCGCCCTGCACGCCGGCCTGCGCGAGGTGGCCAGGGACCGCGACCATCCGCTACGGACGCAGGGCGCCGAGCTGCTCGCCGATCTCGAGCGCCGGCTCACCAGCGACGCCGCGCTGGCGGCGCGCGTCGAGGCCGCCAAGGCCGAATTCCTGGAATCACCGGCCGTGACCGCGCTGCTGCAGGACGCGACGGCCGCGCTGACGCGCACGCTGCGCGCCGAGCTGACCGACGGGCGCTCGGAGCTCCTGACCTGGCTGACCGAGCGCCTGGACCGCGCGCGGGTCGCGCTCGTGGCCGACGGCGAGCTGCGCGGCGAGCTCGACGCCTGGGCCAAGGCGCGAGTGAGCGAGCTGGTCGAGCGCCACCACGGCAGCATCGCGCGCTTCATCGAGAACGGCGTGCGCGCGCTCGGCCCCGAGGGCGCGGTGCGGCTGATCGAGGAGCACGCCGGCGACGATCTGCAGTTCATCCGCGTCAACGGCACCGTGGTGGGTGGACTCGCGGGAGGGTTGATCTACGCACTGCATCTGATCGTCCGCGCGTTGTTCTGAAGAACGGAGGAGGCGCCTCGCCCCCTCTGACCTTCCACAGCGAAGCGGCGTGTTACACTGCGAAAATCCGCAACGTTTCGGAGGCCGCGATGATGCGCCCGCAAACATTGACGTTTCTGATCGTCGCCCTGGGGATCGCCGGAGTGTTGCTGTCGATCGGCGCCCCGGCCGTCGGGCAGAACCCAAGGCCGGGGGGCGTGCTCACCGTCGCCCAGCGCGAAGAGACGCCGCAGGGGTTCGCCATCCACGAGTCGTCGACGATCTCGACGACGTGGCCGGCCATGCCGTGCTTCAGCAACCTCGTGCTCTTCCACCCGCTCAAGCAGCAGGAGAGCGTGGACACCGTCGTGGGCGAGCTGGCCGAGAAGTGGTCGTGGCAGGACAACTACCGCAACCTGGTCTTCTTCCTGCGCAAGAACGTGAAGTGGCACGACGGCCAGCCGTTCACCTCCAAGGACGTGAAGTTCACGTTCGACATGCTGCGCGAGGCGCCCGACGCCGCCGGCAAGCTGCGCATCAACCCGCGCAAGGACTGGTACGCCAACGTCCAGAACATCGAGGCGCCCGACCCGTACACGGTCATCTTCCATCTGAAGCGGCCGCAGCCCTCGCTGCTGCTCATGCTGGCCTCCGGCTACACGCCCTTGTATGCCGCCCACGTTCCGCCCGCCCAGTACCGCACGGCGTGCGTCGGCACCGGCCCGTACAAGCTCAAGGAGTGGCGCAAGGGCGAGTTCATCGAGTACGTGAGGAACCCCGACTACTTCGTCAAGGACCGGCCACTGCTGGACGGGATCAGGTACATCATCATCAAGGAGCGTGGCACCCGCGTGGCCGCGCTGCAAGCCGGCCAGGTCCAGGTCGCGTTCCCCGGCGACACCAGCAAGACCACCGCCGAGCAGCTCAAGAAAGCCGTGCCCCAGCTCGTCGTCACGCGCGCCGCCGAGAACGTGAACGAGAACGTGATCATGAACACCAAGAAGCCGCCCTTCGACAATCTCAAGGCGCGGCTGGCGGTGGCGCACGCGATCGATCGGCGGGCGTTGAACCAGGCCGTCCACCAGGGCGGCGGGGCGCTCGGCGTGTCGATCCCATCCAGGCCGTGGGGCGTGTGGGGCGTGCTCGACAGGGACATGGCTGCGATGCCTGGCTACGGCAAGGCGGCCGACGAGAAGGCCAAGGCCAGGAAGCTCATGGCCGAGCTCGGCTACGGCCCCGACAAGCCGGTGAAGGTCGAGATCGTCACGCGGGCGATCGCGATCTACGTCGACATGGCCTCGTTCATCATCAACGAGCTCAAGCAGATCGGCATCGAGGCCACGCTCAAGCAGATCGAGACGGCGCAGTGGCACGCCATGGCCACGCGCGGCGAGTACCAGCTCGGCGCCAACCTCACCGGCATCGGCATCGACGATCCCGACGCCAACTACTACGAGAACTTCGCCTGCAACTCGCCGCGCAACTACACGTTCTACTGCAACGAGGGGATCGCGGCGATGTTCGACAAGCAGTCGGCCGAGATCGACGCCAAGAAGCGGCTGGCCCTGGTGTGGGAGATCCAGAGGAAGCTGGAGGACGAGGCGGCCCGGCCGACCCTCATCTGGCGCGTCGACAACTTCACGCACTGGCCGCAGGTCAAGAACCTGGTCCCGCACAACAACTTCTACAACTACGGCCGGATGCAGGAAGTGTGGCTCGACAAGTAGCGCCGGGACGGGCGTGAAGACCTACATCGCGCAACGGCTGGGCATCGCCGTCCTCACGCTGTTCGGCATGTCGATCGTCATCTTCGTCCTGCTCCGCCTCGCCCCCGGCGACATCGTCGACGTCCTGTTCTCGGCGGCGGGCTACGTGAACCCCGCCGAGAAGAAGGCGATCCTCCAGGAGCTCGGCCTCGACAAGCCGTACTGGCGGCAGTATCTCGACTGGATCGGGCAGATCTTCGTCGGCGACCTCGGCAAGTCGTACCGCTACGACCTGCCGGCCTGGCAGATCATCAAGCCGCTGGTCCCGGTCACGATCGAGCTGGCCATCCTCTCCACGATCATCTCGGTGCTTCTCGGCGTGCCGACGGGCGTGATCAGCGCCGTCCGGCAGGACTCCACGCTCGACTACGCGCTGCGGGTGTTCAGCCTGGCCGGCCTGTCGATGCCGTCGTTCTGGCTCGGCATGGTCATCATCCTGTCGCTGGTGTCGTGGCTGGGCTGGATCCCGCCCCTGACCTACGTGCGGCCGACCGAGAACTTCTGGCTGCACGCGGTGCAGTTCATGCTGCCGGCGCTCGCCGTCGGCTATCGCTCGTCGGCGCTGATCATGCGCATCACGCGCTCGGCCATGCTCGAGGTCCTGCGCGAGGACTACATCCGGACCGCGTGGGCCAAGGGCCAGAACGAACGGGCGGTGGTGTGGCGGCACGCGCTCAAGAACGCGGTGCTGCCGGTGGTCACCGTCATCGGCATCGAGTTCGCGTTCCTGATCGGCGGCCTCGTCGTGACCGAGACCGTGTTCAACCTGCCCGGGGTGGCGCGCTTCCTGGTCGAGGCGATTCTCTGGCGCGACTACCCGGTCGTGCAGAACCTCGTCATGTTCATCGCCATCGTCGTCATCCTCTCCAACCTCGTCGTCGACCTGCTCTATGGCGTCCTCGATCCCCGCGTCCGCTATGCGTAGGCGGTTGCCGAGGAACGGCCAGATGCAAGGCGGCGAGAAGCGACGACTGAGGCGTACGGGCTGGTACGCCGCAGGGAGGAGCGACGAGCCAACGCCGCAGATGGCCGTTCATCGGCAGCCGCCATGGCGGTGAGGCCGATCGGGGCGGAGATCGAGCTCACCGTGCCCGCGCGCGGTGTCCGGCGGGATTCGGCCGCGGCCACCGTCGCTTGGTTCGTGCGCAAGAAGCCGCTGGGCGCCGCCGGTGGCGTGCTCATGCTGGCCATGCTGCTGACCGGGGTGTTCGCCGACGTGCTGCAGACCCACGACCCCATCAACACCGATGCTGACGCGACGCTGGCCCGGCCCAGCGACGCGCACTACCTCGGCACCGACCACCTGGGCCGCGACATCTATTCGCGCATCGTGCACGGTGCGCGCGTCTCGCTGATCGTCGGCATCGGCTCCACGATCCTGGGCTCGGTGCTGGGCGGCATCATCGGCCTGCTGTCCGGCTACGCCGGCGGCAAGACCGACCTGGTCGCCCAGCGGCTGCTCGACATCCTGCAGGGACTGCCGCTGCTGGTGCTGGCACTCGTGATGTCGGCCTCGCTGGGCCCGTCCATCCCGAACGTGATCGTCGCCATCTCCATCCCGATCGTGCCGCGCGCGGCGCGGATCATCCGGGCCAGCGTGCTGTCGATCCGCGAGATGCAGTACATCGAGGCCGCCCGCGCGCTGGGGCTGCGCCACCTGCGCATCGCGTTCCGCCACGTGCTGCCCAACACGATGGGGCCGTTCATCGTGCTGTGCACCGCGCAGCTCGGCGCCGCCATCCTGGTCGAGGCCGCGCTGTCGTTCCTCGGCCTCGGCGTGCCCGAGCCGTACCCCTCGTGGGGGCGGATGCTCTCGGTGTCAGCGGCCGAGTACGCGCAGAAGGCGCCGCACCTCGTGCTGTTCCCCGGCCTGGCGATCAGCCTGGCGGTGTTCGGCTCCAACCTGTTCGGCGACGCGCTCCGCGACACGCTCGATCCCCGCCTGCGCGGCGCCTAGGCGCCCGCGTCGCGACCGCATGACCCTCGTCGTGATCCTCACGGTCAGGAAGGACGCGCTCGAGGCATTCCGCGCGTTCGAGCGCCACGCGGCCTCCGTGATGGCGGTCCACGGCGGCCGGATCGAGCGCACCGTCGTCGTCTCGCCGGCGGACACGCCCGATCTCGTCAAGGAGATCCACGTCGTCACGTTCCCCGACGAACGCGCGTTCCTCGCCTACCGGAGCGACCCGCGGCTGGCCACGCTGGGCCATCTCCGGGCGGCGTCGGTCGTGCACACCGAGGTCCTCGCGGGCGAGGACGGCCCCCGCGACGAGGCGGGTGCGGTGGGCACGGTCGGGATCCGCGAGGCTCGGCCCGCCGACCACGACGCCATCCGCGACGTGACGCTCGCCGCCTATGCGGAGTACGCCCCGCGCATGCCGCGCCACTGGGACGGCTACCGGCGCAACATCCTCGCCACGCTCGCCGACCCCACGCCTGCCACGCAGATCGTCGCCGAGCAGGACGGCGCGATCGTCGGCGCGGTCTTGCTCTATCCGACCGCCATCGTCCGGCCCGGCGCCCCTCCCGCCCGGCCGCCGCGGTCGTGGCCCGAAGTGCGGCTGCTGGCCGTCGCCCCGGCGGCGCGCGGCCGTGGCGTCGGGGCCGGGCTGATGCAGGAGTGCGTGCGCCGCGCGCGCGGGTGGGGCGCCCCCGCGCTCGTGCTGCACACGACCCCCATGATGGGCGCGGCGGTCCGGCTGTACGAGCGGCTGGGATTCGTGCCGGCCTCCGAGCTCGACGTCGAGGTGGCGCCGGGGCTGACGGTCACCGGCTATCGCCTCGACCTCGACTGAGGGCGCCAAACCACCTACCATACGCACCGAGCGCATGAGCGTTCACAGAGACGTCCCAGGAGAGAGATCGATGGCCCGCCAGGAGCGCGCGGACGAGCTGTGCTGGCTGCCGGCGACCACGCTGGCGAGCATGATCAAGCGGAAGAAGGTCTCACCGGTCGAGGTCGTCAACGCGACCCTCGCGCGGATCGACGCGATCAACCCGATCCTCAACGCCTACGTCACGGTGACGGCCGAGCAGGCCCGCCGCGACGCCCGCGCGGCCGAGCGCGCGCTGGGCAAGCGTGGCGCCAGGCTCGGCCCGCTGCACGGCGTGCCGTTCTCGGTGAAGGACCTCGTGACCACCCGGGGTGTGCGCACGACGTTCGGCACGCCGCTCTACCGCGACCACGTCCCCACCGAGGACGCGCCGATCGTGGCGCGCCTGAAGGCGGCGGGCGGCATCATGCTCGGCAAGACCAACACGCCGACGATGGGGTGGATCGGCGCCACCCACAACCTGCTCTTCGGCATCACGCGCAATCCCTGGAACCTCGACCGCACGCCGGGCGGCTCGAGCGGCGGCGCCTCGGCGGCCGCCGCGGCCGGGCTGGGGCCGCTGCACGTCGGCACCGACGGCGGCGGCTCCATCCGCATCCCCGCCTCCTGCGCGGGAATCTTCGGCTTCAAGCCGTCCTACGGTCGGGTGCCGACCCATCCGCCCAGCGGCGCCTGGAGCCTCTCGCACGTCGGCCCGATGACGCGGACCGTGGCCGACGCCGCGCTCATGCTGAGCGTGTGCGCGGGCCCCGACGAGCGCGATCAGTCCTCGCTGCCGGCCGAGCGCGCGGACTACGTGAAGGCGCTGAGCGGCTCGCTCAAGGGCTGGCGCCTGGCCTGGAGCGATGACCTGGGCTTCGCCGACTGTGTCGATCCCGACGTGGCGGCGGTCTGCGCGCGGGCGGCGCGCGCCTTCCGCGAGCTGGGCTGCCGCGTGGAGGAAGTCACGCCGCGGTGGCCGTCGCCGTTCGAGGCGTGGTCGGAGATCTTCTGCGGCGGCATCGCCACCCGGCTGGCGCCGTATCTCGACCGGCGCTCGGAGATCGATCCGGGTCTGGTGAGGATCATCGAGGGCGCGCTGCGCAATCCGCCGGCGAAGTACGTGCAGGCCTGGTTCGATCGGCTGGCGTGGTGGCAGCATCCGCGCGCGTTCTTCGAGAAGTACGATCTGCTCCTCACGCCGACGATCGCCTGCCCGCCGTTCAAGGTGGGTCTCGACAACCCGACCGAGATCGCCGGCCGTCCCGTCACGCCCTACGCGTGGATCCCGTTCACGTATCCGTTCAATCTGACCGGCCAGCCGGCGGCGTCGGTGCCGTGCGGGTTCACGAGCGACGGGTTGCCGGTCGGGCTGCAGATCGTGGGACGGCGCTTCGCCGACCGCGCCGTGCTCCAGGCCGCCGCGGCCTTCGAGCGCCTGCGGCCGTGGGCGGACCGGCGGCCGCCCGGCGTGTGACGTCGCCGGCGGGCGACGTCACGAAGGATGGACGTTGACGCGCCGCCGCGCCCGGTCCACGCTCCACGCGTGACCCTCGCCGATCTCCTGGTGTCGACGACCGTGCTCGGGCTCACGCTCGGCGCCACGCTCACCACGCTCGAGCAGGGTCAGCAGGCGTGGGCGGTGGGCGCGGCGCGCGTGGAGGCGCAGCAGAGCGCGCGCGCCGCGCTCGCCTGGCTCTCCGCGGAGCTGCGCACCGCGGGGCAGGGGCCCGGTCCGCGGAGTGTCCCGCCCCTGTCGGTGGCCGAGCCGACGCGCGTGGTGCTGCAGGTCGATCGCGACCGCGACGGCGCGGCCGCCGGGGTCAATGAGGCGATCACGTGGCGGCTCGCCGGCGACATCCTGCGCCGCGACGCCGGCGGCGGTGCCCAGCCCGTCATCAACGGGGTGCGCGCGCTCACGCTTGCGTACTTCGACGCCTCCGGCGCGCCCACCACCGATCCGGCCGCCGTGCAACGCGTTGCCATCACGCTCGTCACGCGCGCCGATCACGCCGCGTCGCCACGGGCCCGCGATCTCGGCCCCGTCTTCACGACCGACGTCCACCTCCGCAATCGCTGAGCCGTCCTCGAGCAGCACGACTGCGCGCGCCATTCGCCAAACGGATGGCGGCGGACTGCGCTAGAATCGCCGCGTGCGAATCCTGATCGCGCTGCTGCTGGTGCTGAGCGCCGTCGCCTGCGAGACCGTGCCCATCACGGGACGCTCGCAGCTCATCGTGATTCCCGAGGGCACCGAGGTGAAGATGGGCCTCGACTCGTATCAGCAGATTCTCAGCAAGTCGAAGGTCTCGAGCGATCCGCGCGTCGTCGAGCAGGTCACGCGCGTGGGCCGTCGCATCGCAGCGGCGACGGAGCGAAGCGACTACCAGTGGGAGTTCACGGTCATCGAGGACACGCAGGTGAACGCGTTCTGCCTGCCGGGCGGCAAGGTCGCCGTGTACACCGGCATCCTGCCCGTGGCGCGCGACGACGCCGGCCTGGCTGCCGTGCTCGGCCACGAGGTGTCGCACGCGATCGCGCGGCACGGCGGCGAGCGCATGTCGCAGCAGCTCGCGATCGAAGGTCTCACGCTCGCGGGCACGCAGGCGTTGCTGGCCGATCGCGACCCGCGCATCGTGCAGCTCGTGAGCGCCACGCTCGGTGCCGGCGCGACCGTGGGACTGCTGTTGCCGTGGAGCCGCGCGCAGGAATCCGAGGCCGACCACCTCGGGCTGATCTACATGGCGAAGGCCGGATACCATCCGAGCGCCGCCCGCGATCTCTGGGTGCGGATGGCTGGCGTCTCGCGCGGCGCCGAGCAGTCTCAGTTCCTGGCCAAGTACCTGTCCACCCACCCCCTGCCGGAGACCCGGATCGCCCAGATCGAGGGCTGGATCCCCGAAGCCCTGAAGCACTACAAGCCCCGCTGAGCTAGCCCCAGCCACAATCCGGGGTGGAGGACTCCTGTATGGGCCGCAACCCGTCGGTCCATCCCGCCTGTCCCTTGAATCTACTTAAAAAATCGTGATTTCTGCTTGACACGGCGTTTTGGCAATTGGTAGTGTGGGCCCATTAAGTGGGGTGAAGTGGGATGAAAGACCTTAAAGCCCCACGAGAGGGACATGTTCAGAGGCCGCTACCAGCACACGATCGACCCGAAGGGGCGCTTGAGCATCCCGGCCAAGTTCCGGGACGCCCTGGCCCAGTTCGGGGACCACGCCGAGCAGCTGATCGTGGTGCCCAACGAGCACTCCCTGGAGGTCCACCCGCTGGGGGAGTGGCAGCGCATCGAGGACAAGCTGAACGCCCAGCCGATGTTCACGCCGGAGGTGCGCCAGCTCTCCCGCCTGTACATGTCACGTGCGAAGGAGACCGCGGTCGACGGAGCCGGCCGCATCCTCCTGCCGCCCGACACCCGCAAGCAGGCGGGTCTGGAGAAGGACGTCACGCTCGTGGGCGGCGGCCGAAAGATGTTCGAGGTGTGGGACCGCGCCCGCTTCGAGGAGTACGAGCGCACGCAGGGCGATTCGCTGCCGAGCTTGTTCGAGAAGCTCTCGGCGTACGGAGTCTAACGGTTCACGTTCCCGTGCTCGTGGACGAGGTGACGTTTCTGCTGCGACCGCGTGAGGGGGGCTGGGTGATCGACGGGACGGTGGGGATGGGCGGACACGCGGAGGCG
>JBGPZN010000189.1:0-6628 GCA_041493815.1 Methylomirabilia bacterium | reverse complement strand
GTCATCACTCTGGCCGCCGACCTCGCGGCCGGGCGCCTCGACCGCGTGAGCATCGCCGCGGCCTGCCCGTCGACGCGGTAGCCGTGATCACGCTCGAGACCGATCGGCTCCGGCTGCGGATGTTCCGTCAGGACGACCTCGAGGCCTACGCCGCGATCTGCGCCGACGCCGAGGTCATGCGTTACCTCGGCGACGGCAGGGCGCTCAGCCGGTCGGACGCCTGGCGGCAGATGGCGCTGATCCTCGGCCACTGGTCGCTGCGCGGCTACGGCCTGTGGGCGGTCGAGGAGCGCGCCACCGGCGCCCTGGTGGGCCGCGTCGGCTTCTTCGAGCCCGAGGGCTGGCCGGGCTTCGAGCTCGGCTGGATGCTCCGGCGCGCGTCGTGGGGCAAGGGCTACGCGATCGAGGGCGCGCGGCGCGCGCTCGCCCACGCGTTCACCGAGATGGGGCGCGACCACCTGATCAGCCTCATCCGGCCGGCGAATCACGCCTCGATCCGCGTGGCCGAGAAGCTGGGCGAGACGCTCGAGGGCCGGACCGACCTCTTCGGCCACGAGGTCCTCGTCTACGGCATCGCCCGGACGGCGGGGAGCCCGGCGTGAACAAGGGGAGCGCTCTCTAGCCGAGGACCTCGGTCAACGTCCGGCCCTCGGCCGGTGCCGCCGGCAGGTCGAGCAGGGTCGCCAGGGTCGGAGCCACGTCACGGCTGGTGATCGGACCGAGCCGCCCACCGCGCTTCACGCCGCGACCCGCGGCCACGAACAGGGCGTGGTTGTCGGCGTGCCCCGGCCGCTGGCCGTGGGTGCCGCGATAGCGCGGAGGCCCGTGCTCGTCGTCCCCGCGCATCTCGTCGGAGAGCATGAACCCGGGCGCGGCTTCCAGCAGGAGGTCGCCGGCCCGCGGGTTCTCCTCCGGCGTCGGCAGGCCCAGGGCGGCGTATTCGTCGGGCGTCCACACCGCGGAGACGCCCTCCAGCGCCGCCAGCTCGGGCCGCAGGTCACGCGCCAGGCGCGCTGGGTCACCGTCGAGCGCGTAGACCCAGCCGGCGCCATGGTTCATCACGAAGCGGGCCTGGGCGTGGGCGAGGGCGCCGGCGGCGTCCAGGCGGAGCACGCCGCGCCGCCGCAGCCGCACGTTGGGCCGAATCTCGCGCGTCACCGGCAGAAAGCCGTGGTCGGAGACGACGACCACGCTGGTGCGGTCGAGGCCGTCGGCGCCCAGCGCCGCCAGCACCCGGCCCACCAGGCCGTCGATGTAGGCGATCGCCCAGTACGCCTCCGGCGAGCGCGGGCCGTAGAGGTGCTGGTGGCTGTCGGCGCAGAGGAAGTGGACGAGCAGGAGGTCGGGCGCGTGGCGGCGCAGCACGTCGATCGCCAGGTCGGCCACCATGGCGTCCTTGAGGAAGCGCCGCGGCAGCTCGGCCCACTCGCCCTGCCGCTCGATGGGATAGCCGAGGGTGGCCAGCTCCTTCCACACGGCGGGCGCGGTGTGCGCCTCGAAGATCTGCTGGTTCTTGAAGAACGGCAGGTTGAAGTCGAGCGACGCCGCCCGGCGCGTTGCCGGCCAGTCGATGGCCGCCGTGCGCAGGCCGGCGGCGTGGGCGCGGTCGTAGATCGTGGGCGCCTGCACGAGGTCGGCCGCGTCGTACACCGGGTCGCCGGTGAGATCCTCGGCCCCGGCGGTCGCCCGATTGAGGATGTGGTTGGAGACCACGCCGTGCGCGCGCGGCCCGACACCGGTCACCAGGCTCACGTGCGAGGGCCACGTGGTGCTGATGAACACCGTCGCCATGCCGTCGGCGACCACGCCGCGCTCGGCCAGCCCGCGCAGCACCGGCATCTGCGCCGCCGGATCGTTCCAGTAGAAGTGGGCGAGGCCGTCGATGCTGATCAGGATGACGCGTGGCATCGCGTCATGATAGTCCACCTGACAAACTTCTTGACGGCCCCCCCGGGCGCCGGGTACACCATGCTGGTCCCTGCGCTGTTGGTGATGCCGGAGGGAAGTTTCAACCTCATTAACCCAACGGGAGCTGTACGCGAGGGCGGTGAGCAAGCCCCTCTTGAAGGGGAAGCCTGAAGCTCTCCATGACGGCGCCCACCTGGCTTGCCAGGTTCGAAACACCGTCGGCACACGGCAGAGGTGGGGATCTTTCTTCGTCACAGATTTGACTCACCGGCCTGTCCCCCTCTATACTGACCCCGAAAACTTGTCAATCTTGACAGCTATTTGACGCTCACAACAACCCTTCGAGATAGAGGCGATGATGGACGCGACCTGGATGGTGTTGCCGGTTGTCGCCGCCCTCGCGCTCGCCGTCGGATTCCTGCTCCACAAGGCCTCCAGCGACCGTCGCATCGGGGGCGCCGAGCGTGAGGCCCGCCGCATCGTAGATACCGCCGAGCGCGAGGCGGAGACGCGCCGCAAGTCGAGCGAGCTGGAGGCGCGGGAGAGCACGCTGAGGGCGCGCGCGGCCTTCGACGAGGAGGCGCGCCACCGCGAGCGCGAGATTCGCACGGTCGAGCAGCGCATCGTCGGCAAGGAAGAAGAGCTCGTGCGCAAGCTCGAGCAGCTCGAGCGCCGCCTGGACGAGTACACGGGCAAGGAAAAGGGCCTGACCACCCGCGAGCGCACGGTGACCGAGAGCGAGCGGCGGCTCGCCTCCGCGCTGGAAGAGCAGCGCCGCAAGCTGGAGGCGATCGCCGGTCTCACGGCCGAGGAGGCCAAGCGCCAGCTCGTCTCGCAGATGGAGGGCGAGGCCCGGCGCGAGGCGCAACTGATCGGCATGCGGCTGGAGGAGGAGGCGCGCGAGACGGCGCGCGAGAAGGCCAAGGAAGTCCTGGCGACGACCATCCAGCGGCTGGCGCCCGACTATACCGTCGAGACCGCCGTGTCGGTGGTGGACCTGCCCAGCGACGACATGAAGGGCCGCATCATCGGCCGCGAGGGGCGCAACATCCGCGCGCTGGAGCTGCACACCGGTGTGGACCTCATCGTGGACGACACGCCCGAGGCCGTGCTGATCTCCGCCTACGATCCCTATCGCCGCGAGATCGCTAAACTCGCGCTGCAGCGGCTGATCGCCGACGGGCGCATCCACCCGGCGCGCATCGAGGAAGTCGTCAACAAGGTCAAACAGGAGATGGAAGTTCATCTGAAGGAAGAAGGCGACAAGGCGTGTTTTGAAGTCGGAGTTCACGGGCTGCATCCGGAGCTCGTCAAGCTGGTCGGCCGGATGAAGTACCGGACGTCGTACGGGCAGAATTGCCTGCAGCATTCCAAGGAGGTCGCCTGGCTGGCCGGGATGATGGCGGCCGAGGTGCGCTGCGACGTGAAGCTGGCCAAGCGCATGGGGCTGCTGCACGACATCGGCAAGGCGCTCACCCACGAGCAGGAGGGCAGCCACCCCGAGCTGTCCCTCCAGGTGCTCACGAAGTACAACGAGAGCAAGCAGGTCATCAACGCCGCGCTGTGCGGCCACGAGGACGTGAAGGCCGAGACGATCGAGGCGGTGCTGGTCGAGGCCGCCGACGGCATCTCGGCGGCGCGGCCCGGCGCCCGCCGGGACGTGCTGGAGTCGTACATCAAGCGCCTCGCCAAGCTCGAGGAGATCGCGCTCAGCTACAAGGGTGTCGAGATGTGCTACGCGATCCAGGCCGGGCGCGAGCTGCGCGTCATCACCAAGTCCGACATCATCAGCGACCTCGACGCCTACCAGCTCGCCAAGGACATCTCCAAGCGGATCGAGGCCGAGATGCAGTACCCCGGTCACATCAAGGTCGTCGTCATCCGCGAGACGCGCGCCGTCGAAGTGGCCAAGTAGGAAGGACGCCCAACGGCCATGAACGTCCTGATGGTCGGCGACGTCTTCGGCGATTCCGGGCGCACCGCCGTGGGCAAGCTGCTGCCGCGGCTGCGGCAGGAGCACGCCATCGACGTCTGCGTGGTCAACGTCGAGAACGCCGCCGGCGGCTTCGGCGTCACGCCCGCGATGTGCCGCCAGTTCCTGGAGCAGGGGGCCGACGTGATGACCTCCGGCAACCACATCTGGGACAAGAAGGAGATCGTCGAGTACATCACCCGGGAGAACCTGCTCCTGCGCCCGGCCAACTTCCCCCTCGGCACGCCGGGCGTGGGCCACGTGACGATCAAGGCGGGGCCCCATCGGGTCGCCGTGCTGAACCTGATGGGCCGGGTGTTCATGACCCCGATCGACTGTCCGTTCCGCAAGGCCGACGAGATCGTGCCTCAGCTGCGCAAGGAGACGCCGATCGTGCTGGTCGACGCCCACTGCGAGGCGACCAGCGAGTCGGTCGCGCTCGGCTGGTACCTCGACGGGCGCGTGAGCGCCGTGGTCGGCACCCACCGGCACGTGCAGACCGCCGACGAGCGCGTGCTGCCCGGCGGTACCGCCTACATCACCGACCTCGGCATGACCGGCCCCACCGACGGCGTGATCGGTGTCGACCGCGACCTCATCCTGCAGCGCTTCCTCACCCAGATGCCGGTGCGCTTCGAGCCGGCCAAGGGCCCCTCCGCGCTGCACGCGGTGGTGATCGTGATCGATCCGGAGACGGGGCGCGCCTCCGACATCCGACGGCTGCGGGTGCCGGCGTGATCCGTCCGTCGCATTGACCCGGACCGCGCCATGATCCTGGACGGCAACGTCGTCGCCGAGAAGACGCTCGCCGAGGTGCGGGCCGGGGTCGCGCGTGTGCGCGAGAAGTACGGCGTCGCCCCCACGCTGGCCGTCCTCCTTCTCGGCAATGATCCCGCCTCCGCCCTCTACGTGCGGAACAAGAAGAAGATGGCCGCCTCGGTCGGCATCACGTCGCCCGATCACGTGTACCCCGACGGCCTCGGGCGCGAGGCCCTGCTGGACCTGATCGACCGGCTGAACGCCGATCCCGCCGTCCACGGCATCCTGCCCCAGCTGCCGCTGCCCAAGGGCATCGACGAGGACGAGGCGATCGCGCGGATCCTGCCCGAGAAGGACGTGGACGGCATCCATCCCATGAACATGGGGCGGCTGCTGGCGGGCTCCCCGACGGTGCTGCCCTGCACACCGTCGGGATGCCTGGCGATTCTCGACCACTACGGCGTGAAGCTCGAGGGCGCCGAGGTGGTGATGGTCGGCCGCTCGCGGATCGTCGGCAAGCCGCTCGCCCAGATGCTGCTCGCCCGACACGCCACCGTCACGATGTGCCACACGCGGACGCACGATCTCGCCTTCCACACGCGCCGGGCCGACGTGCTGTGCGTGGCCGTCGGCCGGGCCGGCCTGATCACCGCTGCGATGGTGAAGCCGGGCGCGTGGGTGATCGACGTCGGCAACACCAAGCTGCCGTCCGGCCAGTGGGTCGGCGACGTCGACTTTCCGGCGGTCAGCGAGCTCGCCCACGTGACGCCGGTGCCCGGCGGCGTGGGCCCCATGACGCGAGCCATGCTCCTGCGCAACACGCTGCGCGCTGCCGAAAGGCAGCTCGGCGGCGCCCGATGACCGACCGCGCCGTCCTCACCGTCTCGCAGCTGTCGCAGCAGCTGGCGGCGGTGATGGAGGAGCGGTTTCCGGCGGTGTGGGTCGAGGGGGAGATCTCCAATTTCAAGGTCTACGGCTCCGGCCACGCCTACTTCACCCTCAAGGACGAGACGGCCCAGCTAAGAGCCGTGCTCTTTCGCAACCGTGCCCGGAGGATTCGCTTCGAGCCGAAGGACGGACTGCACGTCATGGCCTTCGGCGCCGTCGAGATCTACGCCCAGCGGGGCGAGTACCAGCTCGTCGTCGAGCTGCTGGAGCCCAAGGGCCTCGGCGCGCTGCAGCTCGCCTTCGAGCAGCTCAAGGAGCGCCTGGCGGCTGAGGGGTTGTTCAGCCCCGCCCGCAAGCGGCCGCTGCCGCGCTTCCCCCGCAAGATCGGCATCGTGACCTCGCCGAGCGGCGCCGCCCTGCGCGACATGCTGCGCGTCATCGGCCGCCGCTTCGGCGACATCCACATCGTGGTGGCGCCGGCCCGCGTGCAGGGCGAGGGGGCGGCGGCCGAGGTGGCGCAGGGCATCCGCGAGCTCAACGCGCTGGGCGACGTCGACGTCATCATCGTCGGCCGGGGCGGCGGCTCGCTGGAGGACCTGTGGGCCTTCAATGACGAGATGCTGGCGCGTACCATCGCCGCCTCGAAGATTCCCCTGATCTCGGCTGTCGGCCACGAGGTCGACTTCACGATCGCCGACTTCGTCGCCGATGTGCGCGCGGCCACCCCGTCCAACGCCGCCGAGCTGGTGGTGAAGGAGAAGCGGGCCGTGGTTGAGAGCCTGGCCGATCTGAGCGTGCGGCTGCGCCGCGGCATCGGCCGCGCACTGGCGGCGCACCGTGACCGGCTGGAGCGCACGCGCGGGCGGCGCGTGCTGACCGACCCTGCCCGCCCCCTGCGCGATCTCGATCGCCGGCTCGACGACGCCCGCGCCCGCCTGCGCCAGGCCGCGCTGGCCGCCATCACCCGCGGCGAGCACCGCGTGGAGCTGGCCGGGCGCGGCCTGCGTGCGCTGAGCCCGGTGGCCCGCACGCTGAACGGCCGCCGTGCGCTCACCGATCTGCACGGCCGCCTGGCCCGCGGCCTGCGCCAGACGCTCGATC
>JBGPZN010000440.1:0-3311 GCA_041493815.1 Methylomirabilia bacterium | reverse complement strand
TGTTCACGGCCGCGTACACGACCGTCTTGCACGCCGTGACCGGCCAGACCATCGGCAAGAGCCTGGTCGGCGTGCGTGTCCTCGGCACCGACGGCGCGCCGCTCACCCTGGGCGCGGCGTTCCTGCGCTACCTCGCCTACTTCATCTCGCTCATCCCGCTCGGCTTCGGCTACCTGGTGGCGGCGCTGCGGCGTGACAAGCGTGCCCTGCACGATCTGATCGCCGGCAGCCGGGTCGAGCGGACGGAGTCTCGCCGCCGTCCCGTGCGGCGCCCCGTCCCCGCCCGGGCGCCCGTTGCCACGCTGCAGGAGCCCGCCGCGCGCCACGCCGCCGATGCCGAGCCCGGCGCGTGATGCCGACGCTGCCGCTGCGGCTGCGCAACCGGCTGGCCGGCACGATCCTGGCCGCGCTGCACGACAGCGGCGCGCGGCGCGAGCTGGCCAGGCTGGCCGCCGAGGGCGGTGCGACCGGGTGGCTCGAGGAGGACGAGGCCCGCTGGGCGGATCCGCTCGCCGAGCGGGCCCGGGCGGCCTCGGTGGCGCTCGCGGATCGCCCGCTGCTTGCAGCGGACGCCGACCTGCGCCAGGTATTGCCGGCCGCGGCGTCGCTGTTCGAGGCCGGGCTCTACTTCGAGGTGCACGAGGTGCTGGAGCCCCACTGGGTGACGGCCAGTGGCGAGACACGTGAGGCGTTACAGGGATTGATCCAGGTCGCGGTCGCCTGGCAGCATCTTGCCAACACGAACGTCGCCGGCGCCCGCTCGCTGTTCGTCGAGGGCAGCGCTCGGCTGCACGGCGCCAGACTGCTGGGCGCCGACCTCGAGCCGTTTTCGCGGGCCGCCGCCGAGGCCGGTGAGTGCGTCGCCGCGGGTCGACCGATCACTCCGCCCCGATTCCCAGTTGAAGTTCCCTCGATCAAGGAGGTTTCATGAATCTCGAACTACATGACAAAGTCGCACTCGTCACCGGAGCCAGCAAGGGCATCGGTCGCGCCGTCGCGCTGGCGCTCGCCGCGGAGGGCGCGCGGGTGGCCGTGGTCGCCCGTGACGGAGGGCTGCTCGACAAGGTCGCGGCCGAGTGCCGTGACCGCTCGCACAAGGATGCCGCGGCGGTCGCGGCCGACCTCTCGCGGCTGGAGGAGATCGAGCGCATCGTCCGCGAGGTGAAGGACCGGCTGGGGCGCGTGGACATCCTCGTCAACAACGCGGGCGCGATCCGGGGAGGAGCGTTCTTACAGATTCCCGACGGCCAGTGGATCGAGGACTGGAATCTCAAGCTGCTCGGCTATATCCGCATGGCGCGCGCGATCTTTCCACTGATGCAAGCGCAGGGTGGCGGGCGCATCTGCAACGTCGTCGGCGCCGCCGCGCGCAATCCAACGGCGGGCTACCTCACGGGCGGCGCCGCCAACGCCGCGCTCATCAACTTCACCAAGGGTCTGGCCGACCTCGGCGCGCCCGCGCGGATCCTGGTCACCGCCGTGTCACCGGCCGCGACCAGGACCGAGCGGTGGGACTCTCTGATGGCGCAGCAGGCCGAGGCGACTGGCCGCACCGTGCAGGAGCTCCAGGCGGAAGCCGAGGCGCCCTACAGGCTGGGCCGCATCGCGACGCCCCAGGACATCGCCGACATGGTGTGCTTCCTCGTATCGGCGCGCGCGTCTTTCGTGACCGGCATCTGCATCACCGTGGATGGGGGCGCCACCCGGGGGGTCTATCCCTAGCGGGAATCGCGCATTTTCCCACCTTGACATGCGTTACCTCCTGTAACTACTCTCTGTGCCCATGGCGCAGGTTGGCAGTGTCCCAATCGCCCCTGGCACGAGGGCAGGAGGTCGCGCGATGTCGGCTAAGCTCTTTGTAGGCAATCTCTCTTTCCAGGCCACCGAGGAAGATCTTCGCGAACTCTTCGCCCAGGCCGGCAACGTGGAGACCGTGCGCATCATCACGGACCAGTTCACGGGGCGACCGCGCGGGTTCGGCTTCGTGGAGATGGCAACCAAGGAAGAGGCCGTCAAGGCGGTCGAGATGCTGAACGGCCGACTCTTCCGGGACCGCAACCTCGTCGTGGACGAGGCGCGGCCGCAGCCGCAGCGCAGCGGGGGCGGTGGTGGTGGCGGTGGCCCGCGCGGCGATCGCGGTCAGCGGCCAGGTGGCGGTGGTGGCGGCGGCTGGCGTCGATAGCCTCGACGGCCATCTCAGTCGACACATCGTAAGCAGTCAGAAAAGCGTCATCTGGGCCTCGTCCTCGGCGCTCTCGTCGCGGTAGGGGACGAGGCCCTCGATTTCCGTGAAGCGGCGGAAGCGCTCCCAGATCTCCAGCACCTTCGCCTGGTAGTGCTCGACGTTCTCGTCGGGCCGGGCCGGATCCCATTCACTGGCCAGCCTGGCCTGCTCGTTGACCACGACGTTGCGGCTGCGGCCGGCCACGTAGTAGGACACCTGGTCTCCCGGCTGGCACATCCGGCCGGCGGCGATGACCAGCTCGTAGGCCGCCGAGGGTGTTCGTAGGCTGGCCTGCACTCGCTCGCGGTAGACATCGACCGTGTCCTGTAAGGTCTCGGTCCGCGCGAACTGCTTGATGGGGACCTGATGGCCGGCGAAAGCTGTCAGCCAGCGATCGATCACGCCGCGGACCTCGGCGCGCTTGCCCTCGAGCAGCAGCCGCACGATCTCCTCGATGACCCGGCGCTGGAACGGCTCCAGCCCCCGCGAGCGGAACCCGGAGCCCTTGAGCTGCACGCGCCCGCGCTCGTCCAGCAGCGCGTAGGTCTTCATCTTGTAGGACAGCATCGCGGCGTGGCGACCGTCGAGCTCCAGCGCGATGCCCGCGGGCAGGCCGTCGGCGATCGCCTCCAGCAGTGCGGCGTCGTCCTTGGCGTCGTGGCCGGGTGGCGCCAGGAAGTAGACGCCGTCGGTGTCGCCCTCGATCGGGGTGGCGCCGAGCCCGGTGAGGCGGTCCACGATCGCGCTGACGATGCGACGGCCCTCGGCCGTGACGCGGTCGGCCGCGGCGAAGTCGTTGAAGTGTCCGCCGCTGAACGCGAGGTACCCGTAGAACGCGTTGATCAGGATCTTGAAGGTCTGTTGCAGCGCGTGCTGATGGCTGCGCTCGGCGGCATCGGCCGTGCTCCGGGCCAGGCGCTTGGCGCTCACGCGCACGTCGCGCAGATGGTCGAGCAGGGCGAGGAACACGCCGAGATCGTCGGAGGCCGGCGCCACCCCGGCGGCCAGCATGAGCGAGGGATACAGCGAGGTCACGTCGACGTGGAGCACGGGGCCGCCCACGCCCTGGCGCCAGATCGCGGTCAGG
>JBGPZN010000042.1:0-13342 GCA_041493815.1 Methylomirabilia bacterium | reverse complement strand
GGGGCGCTGCTGGCCGACCTGCGCCGGTTGTTCGGGCGCCTGCGCGAGCGCGCCCCGCGCCTGGCGCCCGGCGGCGCCAGCGCCGACGCGACGCTGCTGGCGGCGGTGTTCGGCATCGCCGCGCTGCCAGCCGCCTTCGCCTACGCGCGGGCGCTCTACCCGAAGGCGGCGAGCGGGTCGTCCAGCGGCTCCTCCTGCGGATCGTCGTGTGGCTCATCGTGCGGCGGCGGCGGCAACGGCGGCGGGTGCGGTGGTTGCGGGGGCGGCGGAGGCGGCGACTGATGCTCGGGCACGATCGCGTCGGACTCGGCTGGCGCCCGGAGCTGGCGGCCGGAATCCTTGCCAACCTCGACCGCGTGGACCTCGTCGAGGTGATCGCCGACGACTATGTTGGCGCCGGGCGCCGCGAGCTGCGCGCGCTGCGGACGCTGGCGATCCAGGTCCCGCTGGTGCTCCACGGCGTCTCGCTGGGGCTGGCCTCGGCGGCGCCCGTGGACGGTCGCCGGCTCGACGCCCTCGCGCGGGTCGTCGGCGCCGTCGAGCCCCAGGCGTGGTCCGAGCACCTGGCCTTCGTGCGCAGCGGCGGCCTCGAGCTCGGCCACCTGGCGGCGCCGCCACGGCGCGACGCCACCCTCGGCGGCCTGGCCGCCAACGTCGCGCGCGCCCGCGCGATCGTCGGCAGCGCGCCCGCGCTGGAGAACGTCGCGACGCTGATCGATCCGCCCGGCAGCGATCGCGACGAGCCGGCCTGGCTCGCCGACGCCGTCGCCGCCACCGGCGGCGAGCTGCTCCTCGATCTCCACAACCTGCACGCCAACGCCGTGAACTTCGGGTTCGACGCGCACGCGGCGCTGGCCAGGCTGCCGCTGGCGCGCGTGCGCTTCGTCCACGTGGCCGGTGGCGCGTGGATCGGCAACGACGGCGGCCGGCGCCGAGTGCTCGACGATCACCGGCACGACGTGCCGGCGCCGGTCTTCGACCTGCTCGCCGATCTGGCGGCCCGGACGCCGAACCCGTTGACGGTGATTGTCGAGCGCGACGGCGACTACCCGCCGATCGAACATCTGCTGGCCGAGCTGGACCGCGCTCGGTCAGCGCTGGCCGGCGGGCGCGCACGAGTGGCGGCGTGAGCGCCTCGCTCGAGACGTACCTGGCCCGGCTCTACCTCGACGCCGACGCCCGCCGCGCGTTCGCCGCCGATCCGCGCGGCGCCGCGGCGCGGGCGGGGCTGGACGAGACCGACGTCGCGGCGCTGGAGCAGATCGATCACGCGGGGCTGGAGCTCACGGCGCGCTCGCTGCAGGCCAAGCGCGAGGCCCGTCCGCGCCGCGGCTGGCTGGCCCGTCTGCTCGCCCGCTGGTGTCTACGCTAACAGGCGGCACGCGACGTGTTAATCCTTTCGAGGAGGAGGTACGCGGTCATGGCTGAGAAGGAACGTCTTGTTCACGTCCGTGAGGGAGTCAGGGACGAGACCACCCGACGGGAAGCGCTCATAGATTCCTGAATGCCCAGTGGCGTCGAGGCTGCGCTTGTTCTGATTGTTCTCGCAGGACCCGGATTTATTGCCTCCCGTTTCCTCAACAGTCTCGTCCCATATAGGCCCCCCACGGCGTTCCAGGAGACGACCCAGGCAATAGTCTTCAGTGCCGTGCTAGTTCCGATATGACTGCGTGTATCAAGCCCCTCCTGGCGTCGCGGAATGTCGTGCTCGCCGCAGCAGAATCGACAGGCGTCGTCGCAACTGCCCGGGTGGGCCATCTTCATCCGAAACAGACCGCACATCCGCTTGGCTCAGTCGCTGGTCTACGGCGCGCGATGCGGGGCCGGTGGCGATTGCACCGAGCCACCACGTGCACGGGCAGGCGCCAGGTGCGGGGCGGCGTCAGCAGCGCGTCCCACCCCGGCCCGGGCCAACTCCAGATTGGCCCGGGTCTCCACGTTGTCGGGCTGGGCGGCGACCGCGCGCTCGAGGTAGGGCAGCGCATCGGCGGCGCGGCCGGCGCGCAGTAGCGCCAGCCCGGCGTGGGCCTGATCGCGGAAACGATGCGGCCGGAGGGCGGCGGCGCGCTGCAGGTGCGGGATGGCGCCGGCGAGGTCGCCGCGATTGCCCAGCGCGCCGCCGTACTGCGCGTGGCACCAGCCGCAGTCGGGATCGACCGTGAGCGTGTAGACGAACAGCGTGTCCGTGTCCCGCCAGATCTGCACCTGCGACCACGTCAGCGCCGCCAGCGAGGCGATCCAGGCCGCGGCGGCCAGCGGCACCAGGCGGGCCAGCGTCGACCCTCGCACGCTCAGCGCCACGCCGGCGCCGAAGAGCAGGCAGAGGCCGAGCGACGGGAGGTAGGCGAAGCGGTCGGCGACGAGCTGGGGGCCGGCGTGGATCAGCCCGCTCACCGGGGCCAGCGTCACGGCGTAGGCGATCCACACGGCGAGGCCGGCCGGCCACCGGCGGCGCGCCGCCACGAGCGCCACCGTGATCGCGGCGACCCCGAGGGCCGCCACGAGGAACGGCGGCTCGAGCAGCGACACGCGGACCGGCATCTCGTACATCGGCCTCAGATCGAGCGGCACCAGCGTCTTCCACGGATAGAAGACCAGACCGTAGGCGGCGATCGCCAGGCGCGCCGCCGGCGGGTAGAGCGCCAGCGAGGTAACGCGCACGCTGGCGCTCATCGTCACCGACGTGATCGCGACCGCGGCCACCGCCAGCGCCAGGTAGGGCACCTTCTCCAGCAGCACCGCGCGCGCGGTGGGCGAGCGCCACGCACGCAGATCCAGCCGCCGCAGCGGATAGACGTCCAGCACGAGCAGGACCACCGGCAGCGACACCAGCATCGACTTCGACAGCAGCCCGAGCGCGAACAGCGCGAGCGAGCCCACGTACCAGCCGCGGCGCGCCGCGCCCTCGCTCGCGCCCGCGCGCAGCCAGGCCAGCACGGTCAGCAGGTAGAACAGCGCGGCGAGGACGTCACGCCGCTCGGTGATCCAGGCCACCGACTCGACGCGCAGCGGGTGCAGCGCGAAGAGGAGCGCGGCGGCGGCGGCGCCGAGCCGGAGCGCCGCCGGCGCGGCGCCCGGCAGCGCGGCGCCGAGCAGCCGCCGGGCCAGCGCATAGAAGATGGCGGCGTTGCCGGCGTGGATGGTCACGTTCACGAGGTGATAGCCGCCGGGGTCCATGCCCCACAGCGTGTAGTCGAGGCCGTGGGTGAGCCACGTCAGCGGCGTCCAGTGCCCCATGATCACGCCGGTGAGCATCCAGCGCAGCTGGGCCGCGCCCAGGCCGCGGTAGTGCGGATTCCTCAGGAAGTTCTGGTCGTCGTCGTAGTCGAGCCAGCCGTGGCCGAGCGCCGGAGCGAACACGGCCACCGTGAGCGCGGCCAGGGCCAGCGCGACGAGGAGATCGGGAGCGAGACGGAGCCGCGTGAGTGGGCGAGGGCCTGACATGGGCCGACTTCCACCATGGCACTGGCAGCCCCCGCGCTGCAAGCTTGGCGTGGCGTCGGACGGGCTTGCGAGGGGCCCTCCTCGACACTGCGATTCGTCCGCTTGACTGGCCGCCCGGGGTCGGCCTAGGCTGCCGTCATGGCGCTGACATTCCAGAAGCTGCATCCGTGCTTTGCCGCGGCGGTGAGCCCGATCGATCTCCGCCAGGTGCACGACCCGGCGACCCGCGCCGAGATCCGGGCGGGGATGGACGAGTACGCCGTCCTCGTGTTCCACGACCAGCCGTTCACCGACGAGGAGCAGCTCGCGTTCGCGCGACGCCTCGACGGCGAGCTGCACACGAAGACGGGCGCCCGCGTGCTGGTCAAGAGCCGCCTGGGCAACGAGGCGGTCGGCGACATCTCCAACCTGGACGAGGACGGCGGGATCATGCAGTCCGGCGACCGCCGCCGTATGTACTCGCTCGGCAACCGCCTGTGGCACACCGACGCCTCGTTCCAGGATCCGCCGGGGCGCTACTCGATGCTCTCGGCGAAGGTCGTGCCGTCGGTCGGGGCCGACACCGAGTTCGCCGACACGCGCGCCGCCTACGACGCCCTCGACGCCGGGATGAAGGTGCGAGTGGAGCATCTGCGCGTCCACCACTCGATCGCGCACTCGCGGCAGACGCTCGGCTTCGAGTTCTCCGCCGACGAGGCGGAGGCGCTCACGGGCGCGATCCACCCGCTCGTCCGCACGCTGCCGCGCTCGAATCGCCGCTCGCTCTACGTCGCCTCGCACGCCTCGCGCATCGTCGACTGGCCGGTGCCCGAGGGACGGTTGCTCCTGCACGACCTGATCGAGCACGCCACCCAGCGCGAGTTCGTCTACCGTCACGCCTGGCGCGTCGGCGACCTGGTGATCTGGGACAACCGCGCCACGATGCACCGCGCGACACCGTTCGACGACGCCAGGCACCGCCGCGAGCTCCGTCGCGTGACCACGCTGGATATTTCGCAAACCGTCTAGAGACGTGTGAGTCGAGGAGCGCCACGGGTTCCCCGGGGCGCTCCGAGCCGCCCGGGGGAGGTGTGGGGGCCATATCGGGGCCCCCCACCAAAAATGCCACGCGCAAAACCTGAGGTTGAAGCGCTCACGCCGTACGTGGCACCGCTCGAGGGGCGGCGGGCGTTGCTGCGTCTGGACTTCAACGAGAGCACCGTCGGCCCCAGCCCCAAGGTCGTGGACGCCATCCGCGGCTTGCCGCCCGAGGCGTATGCGACGTACCCGGAGTACGCGGGGCTCACGGACGCCTTCGCGGCCTCGCTCGGCGTCCCGGCTGATCGCGTCGAGCCCTTCAACGGGGTCGATGCGGCGATCCGCGCGATCTTCGACGCGTACGGCGCGCGCGGCGCGACGTTTCTCACCACCGTGCCGACGTTCGGGTACTACGAGCCCTGCGCGCAGCAGCAGGGGATGGTCATCGACGCGGTGCCCTACGCGGACGATCTGGGCTATCCACTGGACGAGATCGGCAAGCGGCTCGCGGCCGCGCCGCGGCTCTTCTTCGTCTGCAACCCCAACAATCCGACCGGCACGCTGCTCCCGCCGGCGACGATCGTGGCGCTGGCCCGCGGCGCGCCCGACACGCTGGTCGTCGTCGACGAGCTGTACGTGGCGTTCACGGGACGGTCGGTGCTGCCGGCGGCGCTCGAGCTGCCGAACGTGATCGCGCTGCACTCGCTGTCGAAGGCGGCGGGTATCGCGGCGCTGCGGCTGGGATTCGCCGTCGGGCATCCCACCGTCCTCGACCGGCTGCGCCGCGTGACCGGACCGTACGACATCAACATGTTCGCCGTGGTGGCGGGCCGGGCCGCGCTGGCCGACGCCGATCACATGCGCCGCTACGTCGCCGAGGTGGCCGCGACCAAGGCCTGGACGATCGCCGAGCTCCAGCGGCTCGGCGTGCGGCATTTCGCCGGCGGCGGCAACTACCTGCTCGTGTGGCCGCCGCGCGACTGCGAGCGCGTCGTGCAGGCGCTGCGCGAGGCGGGGATCCTGGTGCGGAGCATGGCCGGCAAGCCCGTCATCGACGGCAGCTTTCGCCTGACGATCGGGACCCGAAGCGACATGGAGCGCTTCATGACCGCGTTCGCCGGAGCGATCGGATGAAGATCACCCGCGTCGAGACGATCGTGCTCAATCTGCCGATGGTGATCGACGGCGCCACGCCGATGCTCGCCGGCCGCGCCCGGACGAGCATCGACATGCTGCTCGTGCGCATCGACACCGACGCCGGGATCACCGGCTGGGGTGAGGCGTTCGGGCATCGCATCTTTCCAGCGACGCGGGCGGCCATCGACACGTTGCTGGGGCCGATGTGCGTCGGCCGCGACGCCAGCGCGATCGGCCCGCTCACCGACGAGCTGCAGCGCGTGCTCCACGGCGTCGGCCGCGGCGGCCCCACGATGTACGCGCTGTCGGGCATCGACATCGCGCTCTGGGACATCGCTGGCAAGGCGGCCGGCCTGCCGCTCTACCGGCTGCTCGGCGGGGCCGCCCGCGCCGACCTGCCGGCCTACGCCAGCCTGCTCCGCTACGGCACCGCCGCCGCCGTCGCGCACTACACCACCCAGGCGCTGGCCCGCGGGTACCGCCACCTCAAGCTGCACGAGATCACGGTGCCCGAGGTCAAGGCCGCCCGCGACGTCGCCGGCGCCGGCGTGCCGATCATGCTCGACACCAACTGCCCGTGGACCGTGACGGAGGCCCTCGCGATGGCGCGACGCCTGGCGCCGCTCGACCTGCACTGGCTCGAGGAGCCGGTGTGGCCGCCCGAGAACCTGGCCGGGCTGGCCGAGGTCCGCGCTCGCGGCGGGATTCCCACCGCTGCCGGCGAGAACTACGGTACGGCGTGGGAATTCCGCCGCGCCTTCGAGGCGGGTGCCGTCAGCTATGCGCAGCCCAGCGTGACGAAGATCGGTGGGGTGACCGAGCTGCGGCGGGTGATGACGCTGGCCGAGGCGTTCGGTGTGCAGGTCGTCCCGCATTCCGCTTACTTCGGCCCGGGCCTGCTCGCCTCGATCCACTGCATCGCCGCGATGCCGGCCGAGAGTCTCGTGGAGCGCTTCTACTGCGATTTCGCCGACAACCCCTTGGGCGAGGCCATCCACCCGCGCCAGGGCCGCATCGCGGTACCCCAGAGGCCAGGTCTCGGCGTCGATCCAGATCCCAAGCTGATCGCGAAGTTACGGGTCACTTGCTGATAAGAATCTTCTTCACCCAGCCGGAGCCCTTGCTGGTCTCCACGTTGACGTAGCCGTCCTGCTCCTTGCCCATGAAGATCAGCTCGTCGGTCTTGGCGAGCACCAGCACCGTCGCCGCGTCGTCGGCGGGCTTGCTGAGCAGCTTCACGTTGGCGATCTTCGGACGCAGGATGTCGCCCTCGTTGTAGGTGGACCCGGCCTTCGTCCGCGCCCCGGCTTGGTCGGCCAGCGTGCCGACGTTGCGCTGCAGGCTCGCGCTGCCGCGGACCGCGCGCACCACGCCGTTGTAGTTGTCGGCGAGGCTGGCCGCGATGATCTTGCCCTCGTTCGTGTTGCTATAGCCGCCGCCCGCCACCGCGCCGCCGCCACCGATGCCGGCCCCGCCCAGTAGCCCGCCGAGGCGGAAGTCCGCCTTCTTGGCACTGCCCTCGGCCGCCGCCACCTGGATACCCGAGCGCGCGTCGGCGACCAGCATGCTGGTCTGCGCTTCCTTGAACTTGAGCCCACCGGCCACGCCGCCGACCAGCGCCCCGGCACCGCGCCCGAACAGGCCCCCGACGACGCCACCGACTCCGCCGCCCACGCCGCCGGCGTTGTCTTCCGAGAAGATCACGGACGGCGTGAGGATATAGTCGGCCGAGACCATCTGGCCGCCGCCGACGTTGGAGTCCTGCTTGAGCTCGCCGCTCTTGGCCAGCGCGCGCTCCTGCATCATGTTCTGCATGCCCACGCCGCGCTCGACCACGACAAAGCAGTTCGACTGCTGGATCATCAGGCGGA
Source organism: Methylomirabilia bacterium (assembly GCA_041493815.1). GTDB lineage: Bacteria > Methylomirabilota > Methylomirabilia > Rokubacteriales > CSP1-6 > AR5. The sequence continues at coordinate 5,873 of JBGPZN010000042.1, read as the reverse complement.
TGAGGCTGGTCGGTGAGCCCATCTTGTAGCGCGACAGCCCAGCCAGGATGTGGCTCTGCGGCTCGACGACGGCCATGGTGGCCATCGGCTTGTCGCAGCGCTCGAGGTCGGAGGCGGCGTCCGACGAGCCGCTGGGGCCGGCCGAGCCCTGCACGGCACTGCCGCCCTCGCCTTTCTTCATGTCGGTGATGCCGCCCTGAGCGTGGGCCGAAGTCCCCATGGCGAGCACCGCAACGAGCACGAAGGCCGCAACACCCTGCCGTCTGTCCATGCGTCAATCCCCCTGAATGTCGACCCGCGTCGGGATCCCGGCCGGGCGAGTGATTCTGTGTTCAGCGGGGCCGATCAGGTCAAGGGAAAACTTGGACGCGTCACGCTAGGAGCCCCAGCTCACGCCCTCTCCACCGTCGACCGCCAGCGATACGCCGGTGACGAAGCCGGCTTCGTCGGAGTGCAGGTACAGCGCGCCCTCGGCAACGATCATGTCCGCGGTCTCGCGCGCGGACGCCAGGTGGTGATCGGCCACGCGGCCGTTGCCGATCGTCTCGCCCCTCGTCTGACCACCGCCCACGACGACCGCCGCCTTGCCGTCCACGCGATACCGCCTCGGGATCTCCATTTTCTTTCCTCCTGTCCTGCAAGATTTACAATCGCAGTTCCCGTTTCTACAAAGCCGGGCAGCCCCCCCGGCCACGATCGCCAGCAAAGTGCTGGTAATCGCGGGAAGACCTGGGTGGGTAGATACGTGGCATACCCCCTGCACATCTCTGCACCCGGAACGTCGAAAGTGGCGACCACGATGACCCAACAGGGAGAACCGACCGACATGAGTGATGCGCTCCTCGGCCTTTGCAACAGCGGCAAGATGCAGCCGATTCGCGACCTGGTCTCGAAGGTGGCGGTGACCAACACCACGGTCTTGCTGCGCGGGGAAAGCGGCGTGGGCAAGGAGATCGTGGCGCGGGCCATCCACACGGCGTCGCCGCGCGCCGCCAAACAGTTCCTCAAGGTCAACTGCGCCGCGCTGCCGGGCGAGCTGCTGGAGTCCGAGCTGTTCGGTCACGAGAAGGGCGCGTTCACCGGCGCCTACCGGCAGAAGCCGGGAAAGTTCGAGGCGGCCGACCACGGCACGCTGCTCCTCGACGAGATCGGTGAGATGCCGCTGCGGCTGCAAGCCAAGCTCCTCCACGTGCTCCAGGACGGCGAGTTCTCCCGCGTGGGCGGCGAGAAGATCATCGACACCGACGTGCGGCTCATCGCCGCCACCAACCGTGACCTCGAGGCCTCGATGCGGATCCACCAGTTCCGCGAGGACCTCTACTATCGCCTCAACGTCATCGAGATCCGCATCCCGCCGCTGCGCGAGCGGCGCGAGGAGATCCCGGTGCTCGTCGACCACTTCATCCGGACGTTCAACGCGCAGTACGGTCGCTCGGTCGACATGCCGGCCGAGACGCTGCGCGTCTTCGTCGAGTATCCGTGGCCGGGCAACGTTCGCGAGCTGGAGAACGCCGTGAAGCGCATCGTCGTGCTCGGCAGCGCGCGGCCCGTGCACGTCGAGATCGTCAGCAACCTCGACGGCGCCCGGCCGGTGGCGGCCCGCGCCGGCGTGGTGGTGCTCGAGGCGCGGCCCAGCCCCGACGCGCCGATCAGCCTCAAGGACATCGCCCGTCGGGCCGCTCGCGACGCCGAGCGCGTGGCCATCAAGGAAGTGCTGGACCGGGTGCATTGGAATCGAGCCAAGGCGGCCCGCCTCCTGCAGATCAGCTACAAGGCGCTGCTCTACAAGATCGTGCAGTGCGGCCTCGTCGTTCACGACACCGAGAAGGAGGCGCGGCCCAAGGAGGTCATGGCCTCCTGACGGGGGAGCAAGCCTCCCGCCTCACCGCCCGCGCTCGGGGCCGTGTCGGTGCGTGTTACGCTAGGCGCCATGTTCGATATCGGCTTGCAGGAGATGCTGGTCATCGGCGTGCTGGCGCTCCTCGTGTTCGGCCCGTCGAAGCTCCCCGAGCTGGGCCGCATGGTCGGTCGCGCGATGCGTGAGTTCCGCCGCGCCAGCGACGAGTTCCGTTCGACCGTCGAGACGAATCTACACATCAACGATCCCGACCCGCCGCCGCCGGAGGCCATCGTGCCGGCCGCCACCGAGTCCTCGGCTGCCACCCCGCTGCCCTCCGAGCTCGAGCCGATCAGCCCCGAGCCGACCGTGGCGCCCGTGGCGGAGCCGGAGCACGGCGAGCCGTTCGTGGCCCAGCGCGGATCCCGAATCTTCCATCGGCGCGAGTGCGCCTGGGTCGCGCGCATTCCGGAGATCGATCGGGTCTACCTCAAGCGCGTCGCCGAGGCCCGCGAGCAGGCCTACGGCACGTGTCCCGTCTGTGAGCCCTGGGAGCCGGCCTGAAGCCAGTGCGTTCCTCGTAGTCCCTTCGACGTAGTCGACTTCAATCGCACCCTCGCCCCTCCCGATACTATTCTCTTGACTGCTCAACACTGGTTGAGTATGGTGTCCGACAGGAAAAGAGAGGGGGCCCGATGCGAGAACTCACTGCGCGCCAGCGTGACGTGCTGAACTTCATCCGGGCCTTCAGCGCGCGCCACAGCGTACCGCCGACGGTCCGGGAGATCGGCGAGAAGTTCAAGGTCACGCCGCGGGCTTCGTTCGACCACCTGCGCGCACTCGAGCGCAAGGGCATGCTGCAGCGCCGCGCCGGCCCCCGCCGCACCGCCCGCGCGCTCACGCTGAGCGAGGCGGCCGGGGGGCGACCCACCATCTTCAGCGTGCCGATCCTCGGTCGCATTGCCGCGGGCCAGCCGCTGCTGGCTGAGGAAAATAGGGAGGGCGAGCTGCCCATCGCCGCCGGCGCCCTGCCGGCCCCGGCCGAAGATCTGTTCGCGCTCCGCATCCGGGGCGAGAGCATGGTCAACGCCCACATCTGTGACGGCGATCTCGTCCTGGTACGCCGCCAGGACAGTGCCCAGGCCAACGACATCGTCGTGGCGCTGGTGGAGTCCGAGTCGGGCGACGAGGCTACCGTCAAGCGCTTCCAGCGCGACGGCGACCGCGTCGTCCTCAAGCCCGAGCATCCGACGATGGCGCCGATCGTGATCGACCCGCGCGAGCGCCAGGTCCGCATCCTGGGCAAGGTCGTCGGTCTGCTACGGGGATTCTGAGACACGTTCGATGCTGATGCTGGAGGCCGCCATGAACGCTCACGCCGCGTCGTATCCGTCGCTGCAACGCCGCCTGATTGCCGAGCGCCGATCACGCGCCCTTTTTTTGCCCCGCACTACTCAACACGTGGGCAGGACATCGCTCCTCCGCGAGATCGGCCGCGTAGCCATCGCCCTCGCCGGCATCAGCGCTTGGGCCACCGCAATGTTCCTCCTGGCCGCCTGACTTCAGTCGGGGCGCGCCGCCACGCCCCCCGACCGCCAGCGGCGAGAGAAGTACGCGCGAGCCACACGTCGCGCGCGTTGTCGGCCGCACACCGGCGAGCTCGCGAGCGCGCATCGATGCGCTGATTGATGTCGCGTGTATTGAGTGGTCCGACGGTGCTGGCGCGAGGGCTGGGCGGGGGCGGCGTAGGGGTCCGCCGACCCGTTTCACTGTGACGGTAGCTTGGCGCGACGTGGGGTGTGGAGGACGCGAAGGCCGGCAGGCGCCACGCTCGTGGTCGCCGGACCCCTACGCCACCCCCGCCCAGACCGGCGAGTCACCGCCGGTCGGTCCGCTCGAAGACGCGGGCGTCGATGAAGAGGTCGAGCAGCGGCCCGTCGAGCGCGCCGGAGCGCTGCTCGGCGCGCAGCGTGTCGAGCGCCTCCTCGGCGCGGACGGCCTTCTTGTACGGCCGATCGGTCGCGGTGAGCGCGTCGTAGATGTCGGCGATCGTCATCATCCGCGACTGCACCGGGATGTGCTCGCCGCGGGAGCCGAGCGGGTAGCCGGAGCCGTCGAGCTTCTCGTGGTGCGAGCGGGCGATCTCGGGGATGCGCCGGAACTCTCGCGTCCACGGGATCTCTTTGAGGAACTCAAACGTGTGCACAACGTGCTGCTGGATTGCGCGCCGCTCGGCGTCGGTGAGGCTGCCCCGAGTGATGGCCAGCACGCCGGCCTCCTCCGGTGTCAGCAGCGTGCGCCGCCGGCCGTGGTGGTCCTCCCACGAACGGGCGGTGATCCGCAAGAGCTGTCCGGCGAAGTCCTGCGAGTGCACGCTGGGCTCGTTCATCGTCAGGATGACGTCGAGCGCTTCGTTCAGCTCGGCGATGGCGGCGGCGAGCTCGGCGTCGAGCTTGGCGGCCTGTTCGGCGTAGCCGTGCTGCCCGCGCTGCACGGCCCAGTCCAGCTTGCGGCGGGTGACGCCCAGCTCGAGGTCGCGCATGAGCAGCTCGAGACGCTGGCGGATGCGGTCGAGGTCGGCCGGGTAAAGCTTCTTGGATTTGACGAGCACCTGCTCACGCACCCCCACCTTGCCGAAGTCGTGCAGGAGGGCAGCGTAGCGCAGCTCGCGCAGCTCGTCGGCGGTGAAGCGCAGCTCGCCGTACGGGCCGCTGGCGATGCGGTTCACCGCCTCGGCGAGGCCCACGGTCAGGCCGGCCACGCGGGACGAGTGCCCGGAGGTGGTCGGATCGCGCGACTCGATCGCGGTCACCGAAGCCTTCACGAACCCCTCGAACAGATCGCTGATGCTGTCGTAGAGCCGGCGGTTGGCCAACGCCACCGCCGCCTGCGAGGCGAGCGAGCCGGCCAGCCGCACATTGCGCTCGTCGTAGGGCCGCACGTGCCGCTCGACCTCCGCGGCGGAGCGCAGGGGCCCATCGAACTCCGGCCGGCAGTTGATGAGCTGCAGGGCACCCAGCGTCTCGCCCTGCGGCGTCCGCATCGGCACTACCAGCATCGACATCGTGCGGTAACCGGCGTGCTCGTCGAACCACTGGTTGATCTGGAAGCGCGAGCCCGGCGGCGGTGCGTAGGCATCGGCCAGGTTCACGACCTCCCCGGTGAGCGCCACGTAGCCGGCCACGCTGGCCTCGTCGAGCGGCAGCGTGACCGCCTGGAACGTGATCTCCACGCTGGCATTCTGGGCCAGCGCAAAGCGCAGCCGCCGCTCGCCGTCGGGCGCCTCGTCGACCAGGTAGAGCGAGCCAGCGTCGCTGCGCGTGATCTCGCGGGCCTTGGTCAGGATCGTCTCGAGCAGGACGTCGAGATCGCGCTCGGCCGAGAGCTGGATGCCGATGGCATTGAGCTCGCCCAACTCGCGCTCGAGCCGCGCGCGGTCGGCGGCGCCGTCGAGGTCGGAGAAGGCGTTGGCCACCGCCCGGACCACCAGCGGGCGGCCGGCCCCGGCCGGCAGCAGGCCATACCAGGCGGACGGCCACGGTCCCGGCGCCGCGGCGTCGACGACGCCGATCACTCGGGTGCGTGCGGCGGTCGGGGGCGTGTGGGGATCCGACGTCAGAATGACGCTCTCGGCCGCCTCGGCCGGTGCCCACGCTCGAACGTCGAACTCGTCGGTCAGCAGCGCAGCGGCCGCCGCGGCAGCCGGCGAGCCGGCGTCATAGAGAACGCGGCGGCGCATGTAGGCAGCCTAGTGCCCAGGGCCACGTGGAGTCAATCACGTGGGGGGCCCCGATATGGCCCCCCACGCCCCCCACACGCTCGTCACGCCCCGGCGGAGCCGTGGCGCTCCTCGACAACTGGCTCGGGCTGGGGCCCCGATATGGCCCCACGCCCCCCACATGCTCGTCACGCCCCGGCGGAGCCGTGGCGCTCCTCGACAACTGGCTCGGGCTGGGGCCCCGATATGGCCCCACGCCCCCCACACGCTCGTCACGCCCCGGCGGAGCCGTGGCGCTCCTCGACAACTGGCTCGGGC
>JBGPZN010000312.1:0-4415 GCA_041493815.1 Methylomirabilia bacterium | reverse complement strand
CCGCCGGCGACGCTGAAGCTGACGGCGGCGAACTTCGGCGCGTATCCGATGCCCAACGGGCTCAGCCGCCTGGCCAGCCGCTTCCTCGCCGAGCCGGGCCGCGTCGACGACCTCAAGGGCCGCGTCGGCCACGACCTCGACGCCGAGGCCGCCGGCGAGGCCGGGCTGGTGACGTTCACGCCCGACGACATCGACTGGGACGACGAGGTGCGCATCGCGCTCGAGGCGCGCGCCGCGTTCTCGCCGGACGCGCTGACCGGCATGGAGGCCTCGCTGCGCTTCGGCGGGCCGGAGACGATCGAGACCAAGATCTTCGCCCGGCTGTCGGCGTGGCAGAACTGGATCTTCCAGCGGCCCAACGCGGTGGGCGACAAGGGAGCGCTGCAGGTCTACGGCACCGGCCAGCGCGCCGAGTTCGACCGAAGGAGAGTGTGATGGCGCGGGTCGACTACACCGAGCGCATCCCCAACAACGTCAGCCTCGCCGCCGACCGGCGCCTGTTGCGGGCGCTGGAGGAATGGCAGCCGCGCTATCTCGACTGGTGGCGGGAGATGGGTCCCCACGGCTTCCAGGCCAAGGACGTCTATCTCCGCACCGCGATCAGCGTGGACGCGCAGGGCTGGGCGCACTTCGACTGGGTGCGGATGCCGGAGTATCGCTGGGGCATCTTCCTGGCCGAGCCCGAGCCGGGCCGCACGGTCGCCTTCGGCGAGCCCAAGGGGACGCCGGTGTGGCAGGAGGTGCCGGGCGAACACCGCGGCACCCTGCGCCGGCTCATCGTGACCCAGGGCGACACCGAGCCCGCCTCGGTCGAGCAGCAGCGCCAGCTCGGGCGCACGTGCCCCTCGCTCTACGACCTGCGCAACCTGTTCCAGGTGAACGTCGAGGAGGGCCGCCACCTGTGGGCGATGGTGTACCTGCTGCACGCCCACTTCGGCCGCGACGGACGCGAGGAGGCCGAGGCGCTGCTGCAGCGGCGCTCCGGCGACACCGACAAGCCACGTATCCTGGGAGCCTTCAACGAGCGCACGCCCGACTGGCTGTCGTTCTTCATGTTCAGCTTCTTCACCGACCGTGACGGCAAGTACCAGCTCGCCGCGCTGGCCGAGAGCGGCTTCGACCCGCTCTCGCGCACCTGTCGCTTCATGCTCACCGAGGAGGCCCACCACATGTTCGTGGGCGAGGCGGGGGTGGGGCGGGTCGTGCAGAAGACCTGCGAGCTGATGCGCGAGCACAAGACGGACGACGTGCGCCCCTTCGGCGGGATCGACCTGGCCACGATCCAGCGCTATCTCAACTTCCACTTCTCGGTCTCGCTCGACCTGTTCGGCTCGGAGATCTCCACCAACGCCGCGAACTTCTACACGGCCGGGCTCAAGGGGCGCTTCGAGGAGACCAAGAAGACCGACGATCACGTGCTGCGCGAGGCGACCTATCCGATCACGCGCCCGGCGGGCGGGACCATCAAGGTCGTGGAGGAGGCGGCGCTGACAGCGCTGAACGAGCGGCTGCGGGACGACTACGTGGCCGACTGCCAGCGCGGCGTGGACCGCTGGAACGCCGTCATCCGCCGCCACGGCATCGACGCCGAGCTCCGACTCCCGCACCGCGGCTTCCACCGCGCCATCGGCAACTTCGCCGAGCTGCGCGTGTCACCCGACGGCGGGATCGTGAGCCAGGCCGAGTGGGACGCCCGCCGACCCGAGTGGCTCCCCACCGCCGCCGACCAGGTGTTCATCGGCAGCCTCATGACCCCCGTCGTCGAGCCCGGCCGCTTCGCCGGCTGGATCGCCCCCCCCGCCCGCGGCATCAACGGCCAACCCATCGAGTTCGAGTATGTCAAGCTCGACGCCGGTGGAGCCGGTCGCGAGGGCTGAGCGATGAACGCGTCGGAGGCGCTGCCGCAACAGTTCAACGTCGCCACGTACTTCGTCGACCGCAACGTGGCGGAAGGGCGCGGGGAGCGGCCCGCGTTCCTCTGCGAGGACCGCGTCCTCACCTACGCCGACGTCCAGGACCTGGCCAACCGCACGGGCCATGCGCTGCGCGAGCTGGGCGTGGGCCTGGAGGACCGGGTCTGGATGTGCTGCCTGGACGCCCCGGAGTTCATCGGGACGTTCTGGGGGGCCATCAAGATCGGCGCCATTCCGATTCCGACCAACACGCTCATGCGCACCGCCGACTACGTCTATTTCCTCCGCGACAGCCGGGCCAAGGTGGCGGTCGTCTCGGCGGCGCTCCTGGCCGAGGCCGGCCCGGCGCTGAGCCAGTCGCCGTACCTGCGTCACGTGCTGATCGCCGGCGGCGCCGCCGGCGAGCATCTGTCGTGGGAGGCGCAGGTCGCCAGGGCGTCGGCGCGGCTCGAGGCGGCCGCGACCTCGCGCGACGAGGCCGCGTTCTGGATGTACTCGTCCGGCTCGACCGGCTTTCCCAAGGGCGCGGTCCACCTGCATCGCGACATGGTCGTGTGCCAGGAGACCTACGCCAAGCAGGTGCTCGGCATCCGGGAGACCGATCGCGTCTACTCGGCGGCCAAGCTCTTCTTCGCCTACGGCCTCGGCAACGCCGGCTACTTCCCGATGGGCGCCGGCGGCCAGAGCGTGCTCTACCCCCACCGCCCCACGCCCGACGCGGTGTTCGAGATCCTCACGCGTCACCGCCCCACGATTTTCTTCGGCGTCCCCACGCTCTACGCCGCGATGCTGGCGGTGAAGGAGGCCGAGAAGCGCTACGACCTCTCGGCGCTGCGCCTGTGCGTGTCGGCGGGCGAGGCGCTGCCCGACGAGATCTACAAACGCTGGCGCGATCGCTTCGGCGTCGAGATCCTCGACGGCATCGGGACGACGGAGATCCTGCACATCTTCCTGTCGAACCGGCCCGGCGCCGCCCGGCCGGGCTCGACGGGGCAGGCCGTGCCCGGGTACGAGGCCATCCTCGTCGACGACGAGGGCCGGCCGGTTCCGCGCGGCGAGATCGGCAACCTGCGCGTCAAGGGCGACTCCACGATGGCCTACTACTGGAACAAGCCCGACAAGACCCGGGAGACGCTCTTCGGGGCCTGGATCCAGACCGGCGACAAATACCATCAGGATCAGGACGGCTACTTCTGGTACGCCGGTCGCGCCGACGACATGTTGAAGGTGGGCGGCATCTGGGTCTCGCCGATCGAGGTGGAGGCCACGCTCATCAGGCATCCGGCCGTCCTGGAAGCGGCGGTCGTGGGCAAGGAGGACACCGATCGGCTGGTGAAGCCCAAGGCGTTCGTCGTCCTCAAGGAGCCGGCCGCGGGGGGCGCCCCGCTGGTCGACGAGCTGAAGACCTTCGTGAAGGACAAGATCGCGCCCTACAAGTATCCGCGCTGGATCGAGTTTGTTCCCGAGCTGCCCAAGACGGCCACCGGCAAGATCCAGCGATACCGGCTGCGGGACTGAGCGCGTGTACGATCGCGCGCTGGAGACGCTGGACGCCGAGCGGCTGCGCGCGCTCCAGCTCCAGCGCCTGCGGGCGGTCGCGGGCGCGGCGCTCGGCGTCAATCCGTTCTGGACGGCGAAGTGGCGGGCGGCCGGCCTCGGCGCCGCCGCCGACCTGCGCGACCGGGACGATCTCCGCCGCCTGCCGCTGACCGCGAAGAGCGAGCTGGTCGCCGACCAGTTACACCATCCACTCTTCGGCACCAACCTCACGTACCCGCTCGAGCGCTACGTGCGCGTGCACCAGACCTCCGGCACCAGCGGCGCGCCGCTGCGCTGGCTCGACACGCAGGCGTCGTGGGAGTGGTGGGCCCGCTGCTGGGGATTCGTGCTGGCCGGCGCCGGCGTGGGGCCCGGCGACCGCGCGTTCTTTCCGTTCTCGTTCGGTCTCTTCGTGGGCTTCTGGGCCGGCTTCGAGGGCGCGCGAGCCCTGGGCGTGCTGGCGATCCCCGGTGGCGGCCAGGACTCGCCCACGCGGCTGGCCGCGATGCAGACGCTCGGCGCCACCGTGCTCGTATGCACGCCGTCCTACGCGCTGCACCTGCTGCAGGTCGCGCGCGACCGCGGCCTCGATGCGTCGAAGCTGCCGGTGCGCGTCACCGTCCACGCCGGCGAGCCTGGCGCCGGCATCCCGTCCGTGCGCGCGCGCATCGAGGCGGGCTGGGGCGCGCGCGCCTACGATCACGCGGGCATGACCGAGATGGGCGCCTACGGCTACGAGTGCGCGGCTCAGGCTGGCCTGCACGTGAACGAGTCGGAGTTCGTCGCCGAGGTGATCGACCCGGCCACCGGCGCGCCGGCCCGCGAGGGCGAGCTGGTGCTGACCAACCTGGGCCGGCTCGGCTCGCCGCTGGTGCGCTACCGTACCGGCGACCGCGTGCGGCTGGCGGCGACGCCGTGCGCGTGCGGGCGCACGTTCGCGCGGCTGGAGGGCGGCATCCTCGG
>JBGPZN010000300.1:0-4624 GCA_041493815.1 Methylomirabilia bacterium | reverse complement strand
GTACTTGCCGAGCACGCCCGACATGGCGCCGATCGACATCGTGTTCGGCATGCAGGAGTAGGGCGACAGCTCGCAGATCATGTGGGCCTTCTTCTTGTGGTAGGCCCAGATCGCCTTGCCGACCAGCATGTCGCCCTCGCCGCCGTCCAGGCGGCTGTGGAAGTACGGAGCGGCCAGCCGCCGCAGCTCGAGCTGGTGCGGCATCTCGTGCGGCACGTTGCCCATCGCCCGCCGCAGCCGGTTGACGGTCAGGCGGAGGATGCCCTGGCCCAGGCGGCCCAGGCCGAGCTTGAGCCGCGCGCCCTTCTCGATGCCGCTGTAGTCCTCGAAGCGCTGCAGGCCCAGGCGCAGCAGGTAGTCCATCCAGATGGTGATGCCGGCCGGGTAGACCTCGCCACCCTCGGCCTCGAGCCAGCGGTGGATGTTGTAGTTCGGGTCGCCCTCGACGGTCTGCAGATAGAACTCGCCGGTGATCTTCACCTTCGGCTTCACGCGCAGCCGGTCGACCTCGATCTCCGAGAACATCCGGTACACCTCGCGCATGGCCCGCGTGAAGTACGGCGTGGTGAGGTGCCACAGCACCGATTTCTTGGGCGTCATCTTGGGCCGATTGCGGAAGACCTCGGAGAGGTAGTCGACGCACTCCTTGACGACCGCCTCGGTCTGGCCGGGCAGCACCTCGTAGGGCCGCACCTGGTACTCGAGGTCCTGCACGAGATCGGTGCAGAAGATGCCCCACAGGCAGCCGAGCGTCATCGGCAGGTTCAGGTCGAGCCCGTCGCCCATGTTCTGGTCCAGGTTGTCCTGGGCCATGAGGAACATGCGGAAGGCGCCCAGCCCGCTGTTGCGCAGGGCCAGCTCGTAGCTCTGGTGGTACTGGCCGAAGCGGCAGGCGCCGCAGGAGCCGGCCGTCAGGTAGACGAACTTCTTGTTGACCTCCTCGACGCTCGACTGCTTCGATTCCTTCTTGAGGAAGTTGACGAGGTTGCCGGTCGTGAAGCTGGTCGGGCAGCACTGGCCGATGTCGGCGACCTCGCGGCCGGTCAGGAGGTCTTCCTTGGTGGCCACGGGGAGGATCTGCGCCCTGTAGCCGGTGCCTTCCAGCACGGCCTGGATGACCCGCTCGATGCGCCAGTGCAGGCCGCCGAACAGGATCGTGGTCGAGTCGCGCTCGGCGCGCGTGAACGGCTTGGGGGTGTACGCGCGGTAGTGCTCAGTTGAGAGCGTAGCCATTGCGTCCTCCGTTCAGCCCGTTGACGGGGCGGACGTGCCGATCCATCCACGCCTCGAGAAGTTGCGCTCGCTCGAACCCAGGCAGCTTGCGAATGTGCTCGTCGACCTTGCGGACGGCCGCGCGGCCCTCCTCGCCGTCGAAGAGATAGCGGGCCATGAACTGAAGCTCGGTCTGCGGCGCGACGCCGCTGCCCACCGGCGCCCAGAAGCGATCGACCAGGGCGCGGGCGACCCGGGCCGCGCCCGGACGGCGCAGCCGGAGCTCGGCCTGGCGGTAGTAGAAGAAGAAGTGGCGAGACTCGTCGACCATGATCCGGTCGAGCAGCTCGGAGAGGACCGGATGGCCGGCCACGATCTTGAGCCGCCGGTATCCGGTCAGCGTCGTGAGCTCGTTGATCGCCCCCCACGTCATGTGCACCGCGCAGAAGTCGGGCCACAGCTTCGAGACCGTGGCCGTGGCCCAGCCCTCCAGGCGCTTGGTCAGGGGCTCCTGACCGCGGGGTATCGCTCGGGGCCCCAGCGGATGGCCGGCTGCCTCCAGGAACCGGCAGATCGCGAGGCCGTGGAAGGTCTCCTCGTGGACCCAGCACGCCAGGAACGTCGCGACCTCCGGATCGTCGATCGCGCGGGTGGCCAGCAGCGCGCGCAGGTAGATGATCGTGTGGCTCTCGATGTCCTGCATGTAGGTCAGCGTGCGGACGACGGCCGGGGACACCGGGTACTTCCCCACGTCGGCCCACGCGACGGCGCCCAGGTCGAGGGCGCCGGAGCGTGCTACCCAGGCGTCGAGGTCAAACGCAGGCATAGCAGTTCAGAAAAGGTACTATCCCAGGCGCCGTCACTCCAGGGAAAAGAGTCGGGGCGGAGGCCATCATCCGTCCCTACGGCGGGATCGGCCGGACGGATGCGAGGGGGGGCCCGCGGACCTCACCGCGGCTTGAGCTCGATGACGTAGCCGTCGGGATCGCGGAGGTACAGGGACGGGCCGGTGCCGTAGGCGCCGCGGCGCTGCACGATGTCGCCCTCGAGCGTCACTCCGCGCCGGCGCAGCGCCTCGGCGGCCTTCGTCAGATCGTCGCAGCGGATCGACAGGCAGACGTGATCGACGCCGCCCGCCGTGGCGGCCGGCGCCTGGGCCGTCGCCGGCAGCAGATCGATGTAGTGCTCACCGAACCGCAGGTGCACGAGCGAGATCCGCTCGTTGACGTGATCGACCGTGCAGCCGAGCACGTCGACGTAGAACCGGGTCGACTTCTCCTGATCGCCGACGCGCAGCACGACGTGATCCAGGCCGAGCGGAGTGAACATCGGTGCCTCCTGGCCCAAGTCGTGGGCCTGTCCCCGGGGCTATTCGCGGCGCAAGACCGGCAACGGTTTCTGGCCCAGCAGCCGGAATGTTGCCAGAAACCCGACCGCCAGCGCCAGCACCATCGTGGCGGCGACGCCGACGACGACCGGGGCGGCGTCGAACGTCCACGGCGCCTCGAGGACCCAGCGCGCGACGACCCAGGCGAGGACCGTGGCCAGCAGGCCGCCACCGGCCCCGGCGGCGGCGCCCAGCAGGCCGTACTCGACGGCGAAGGCCCGCGCGACCACGCCGCGGGTGGCCCCGAGCGTGCGCAGCACGACCGACTCGTACAGCCGCTGCGAGCGGGTGGCCGCCAGCGCGCCGGCCATCACCACCAGTCCGGTGCCGAGCGTGAACAGGGCGACCAGCCGCACCGCCACCGCGATCTCCCCCAGCACCGCCGCCACCCGCTCCAGCACCTCGCGGACCGGGATCGCGGTCACGTTGGGAAACGCGGCGACGACCGCGTTCTGCAGCGCCGGCTCGGCGGCGGCCGGCACGCGCGCGGTCGCCACCCACGTCGCCGGCGCGCCGTCGAGCGCGCCCGGCGAGAGGACCACGAAGAAGTTGGTGGTGAGGGTCTGCCAGTCCACGCGGCGCAGGCTCGTGACCTCGGCCTCGACGGCGACGCCCTGCACGTCGAACGTCACGCGCGAGCCGACATCGACACCGAGATGACGGGCGGCCACCTCCTCCAGCGAGGCCCGGACCCCGGTCGAGGCCTCGGCCGCGGTCCACCAGCGGCCCCGCGTGAGCACGTTGCCGGCCGGCGGCGCCTCGGCCCAGGTCAACACGTACTCGCGCGTGAAGTACCACGCCCCCTCCTCGCCGCGCCCCCGCCGACGATCCACCACCGCGCGCGTGAGCCGCTCGCCGTCGATCTCCGCCAGCCGGCCGCGCACGACCGGCGTGAGCGCGGGCGGCGCCCCGGCCGCGGTCTCGACCAACCGCACGAACGGGTCGCGCTGGTCGGGCTGGACGTCGAGGAAAAAGAACGACGGGGCCTGGCGCTGCTGCTCGTGGTCGATCTGGTGACCGAGCACGCTCTCCAGCAGCGCCACCGTGACCAGCAGCATCACCGCCATGCCGAGGGCGACGACGACACGCGGCGCATGGCCGCCCGGACGCTTGAGCGCGGCGAGGCCGTGGCGCCACGCCAGGCCACGGCGGGGTGGCAGCCGGCGCGCCAGGACGACCAAGCCGCGCGCGAGACCGACCAGGCCGAGCAACGCGGCGGCCGCTGCCCCGACGAAGAGACCGCCCGTCTTGAGCGAGCCCGCCTGCCAGAGCGCCAGCGCCGCCAGTCCAAGCCCGACGGCGACGAGCGTGGACCAGCCCCGGGGGCGCCGGCCGGACGTCTCCACGTCCCCGCGAAGGATCAGCCAGGCCGGCACCGTGCGCACCGAGGCCAGCGGCGTCCACGTGCACAGCAGCGTCACCACCAGGCCCATGACGATCGCGCGCGCCAGCGTCCGCGCCGATACCTGGGTCTCCAGCGCGAACGGCACCAGCCCGGCCACCGCCGCCGCCAGCAGGGGCTGGATGAGCACGCCCAGCGCCGCCCCGACGAGGCCGGCGGCGAGCGCGACGACCTGGGTCTGGATCGTGTAGGTGGCGAGCAGCAGCGGGGTGGGAGCCCCGAGCGCCTTGAGCACCGCGATCGTCGGCACCTGGCGCGCGACGAACGCCGACACCGCGGCCGCGACGCCGATGCCGCCCACCAGGAGACTGGCCAGGCCGACGAGGCCGAGATAGATCGTGAGCTGCGAGAAGAACCGGCGCAGCCCGGGCTGGGCCTCGTCGTAGGCGGCGATCCGCACGCCCGGATCGGTCACCGCGCCAGCCAGCGACGCACGAGTCGCGTCGGCGCCGATCCCGGGTGGCAGCCCGACGAGGACGCGGTACCGCACGCGACTGCCGAAGGCCACCAGCCGGCTGCGCTCGAGCGCCTCCGGGGAGAGGAGCACGCGCGGCCCCAGCGTGACCAGGCTCGCCGCGCGGTCCGGCTCGGCCTCGATCACGCCGCGGATCGTCAGCGTCACG
>JBGPZN010000334.1:0-4208 GCA_041493815.1 Methylomirabilia bacterium | reverse complement strand
CCTACTCCTTCATCGCGCCGGCCACGAGGCCGCGCACCAGCCAGCGCTGCAGTCCCACCACGATGATGATCGGCGGCAGGCTGGCCAGAATCGATGCCGCCGCGATGTCGCCCCACGGGATCTCGAACACGCCGGGGAAGAGCGCCAGCGCGACCGGCACCGTGCGGCTGGCCTCCGTCGCCGTGAAGGTGTAGGCGAACAGGAACTCGTTCCACGACGCCAGGAACGTGAGCAGCGCGGCGGAGGCCACGCCCGGCGCGACGAGCGGCAGCACGACCCGGCGCAGCGCGACCAGCCGGCCGGCGCCGTCCAGGAACGCGGCCTCCTCCAGCGCGATCGGGATCTCGCGGATGAAGCCGGCCAGCAGCCAGATCAGCAGCGGCAGCGCGAACGACGTGTTGGCCAGCACCAGCGCCGTCCAGGTGTCGCGAAGTCCGAGCGCGCGCATCAAGAGAAAGAGCGGGCTCACCGTCGTGATCTGCGGGAACGCGGTGCTCGCCACCACCGCGAGCAGCAGCAGGCCCTTGCCGGGCACCGGCAGCCGGGCGATGCCGTAGGCGGCCGGCAGGCCGATGGCCAGCGCCACCAGCGTCGTGAGCGACGCCACCGCGAGGCTGTTGCAGAGCGCCCGCGGCATCACGCTGCGCTCGACGACGGCCTGGTAGTGGATCAGCGTGGGGCGGGCCGGCAGCGCGCGGGACGTCGCCAGCAGCTCGCCGTCGGGCGTGAACGACGTGCGGACCTGCCAGAAGAACGGCGTGGCCCATGCCGCCAGCAGCAGCAGCACCGCCACGTCCCCCGCGCGCACGCGTCCTCTCACGCCGCCAGCCCCTCGCGGCGCAGCACGCGCAGGTAGCCGGCGGCCACCAGCATCACGAGGGCGAAGATCACCACCCCGATCGCCGCGCCGAAGCCGAGCTGCAGCGTCTGGAACAGGGTGCGATAGGCGTAGACGGTCAGCGTCTCGGTGGTGTTGGCGGGACCGCCACCGGTGAGCACGTACATGAGATCGAAGGCGCGCAGCGCGTCGAGCGTGCGGAACAGCAGCGCGACGAGCAGGATCGAGCGCAGCAGCGGCAGCGTGATCGATCGCAGCGTGGCGAGGCGGCCGGCCCCGTCCACACGGGCGGCCTCGTAGACCTCGGGCGCGATCGTGAGCAGGCGCGCGTAGCAAAGCAGCGCCACGAACGGCATCGTGCGCCACACGTCGGCCACGATCAGGCCCGGCAGCGCCAGCGCGGGATCGCCCAGCCAGTTCCAGCTTCGGCCGCCGAGGAGCACGTTCACGAGGCCGGCCGAGGGGTGGTAGAGCCACTCGAAGAGCTTCGCGGTCACCACCGAGGGCAGCGCCCACGCCAGCAGGAGCAGCGACAGCGCCAGCCGCCGCCCGGCCCGCTGGCGCTGCAGGGCGAGCGCGACGGCGAGGCCGAGCACCAGCTCCAGTCCGACCGACACGACGGTGAACACCAGCGTCACCCGCGCGGCGTTCCAGAAGCGCGGGTCGGAGGCCAGGAACACGTAGTGATCGAGGCCGACGAAGCGCTCGATGTGGAAGATCGGGATGCGCTGCTGCAGCGAGAGCCACAGCACCCACAGGCCCGGATAGAGCGCCAGCGCGGCCAGCGTGAGCGCGGCCGGCGCCACGAACGCGAGGCCGGCGCGGCGGTCGGCGCGCTGCCGCGCCGTCACCGGAGGCCTCCCAGCATGTACTCCAGGCGGCGGCGCGCGTGGTCCAGCGCCTGCCGCGGCGTCTTCACGGCGACCAGCGCCGCCGAGAACTCCGGCTGCACAGTGGTGGACAGCATCAGGTAGTACGGCGTGACGGGCCGCGGCCGCGCCGCCCGCATCAGGTCGTAGAAGCGGGGCATGTGCGGCCGCGCACGCACGATCTCGGGATCGTGGTAGAGCGCCATCCGCGTGGGGTAGAGCGCGACCCCGGCCGCCGTCAGCGCCCGTTGGCCCTGCTCGCCGGCCAGGTATCGCACGAGCGCGACAGCCGCCTCCGGGTGGCGCGTGCGACGGTTCACGCCCAGGTGGAAGCCGCCGGTCGCGCCGGCGCCGGCGGGGCCGCCGGCATGGCCCGGCAGCGCGGCCATGCCGACGCGCCCGCGGACGGGCGAGTCGGGCTGCTCGAACAGGTCCAGGGCGTACGGCCACGAACGCAGGAAGACCGCGCGGCCGTCGCCGAACGGCCGCCGCGTCAGCTCCTCGTCACCGGCCGTCACCCACCCGGGGCTGACGCCGCGCTCGATCAGGCCACGCATGAACGCCAGCGCCGCTTCCGCGCGGGCGGGCTCGGGCAGCACGCGGCCGTCGTCGCCGAGCAGCACCGCGCCGCTGCCCCAGAAGTGCTCCAGCACGTTGCAGACGAGGCCCTCGTACTGCTTACCCTGCCACAGCACGCCGTCCAGGCGCGCGTCGCGCTCGCCGGCGCGAACGCGCTCGGCCTGCTCGGCCAGCGCCTCCCACGTCGGCGGCGGCGTCAGCCCATACTTGTCCAGCAGGTCGGCGCGGTAGTAGACGACGCCCACGTTCATGTTCCAGGGCAGCCCCCACACGCGACCGCCCCAGGTGGCGACCTCGACGGCGGCCGGGAAGTGCGGCGCCAGCTCCTCGCGCGTCACCCACGGCGAGAGGTCGAGCAGCCAGCCGGCCTGCGCGAACTCCGGCACCCAGATCACGTCGAGCATCAGCACATCGAAGGTCGGACTCGCGCCGTCCAGGTTGATCACGTAGAACTGGTGCTGCTCGTCGCTCGTCCACGTCAGGGGCTCGCTGCGCACGGTGACACCGGGGTGGCGCCGCTCGAACTCGCGGAGCAGGCCGGGGATCGGATCGGAGGGACCGAGGATCTTGGCGTGCTTGATGACGAGCGTGACGGGCCCGCTTCCGTCGCGCCGCTCGGCGCAGCCGCCCACCGCGACGACGGCGGCGAGCGCGAGCGCGAGCCAGGCCATCAGCGCGCCCGGAGCAGCTGCGGCAACAGCTCGCCGAAGATCGTGGCGCCCAGCCGGAACGCCTCCGGCAGCGTGGCGGCGGCGCCGGGGGTGCCGCTCGCCGCCCACCACTCTTGCACGTGCTCTTCCGACCGGAAGAAGTTGAGCGTGTGTCAGAGCGCGGTGCAGGCCTTGCCTCGCAGGTCACCGCGCTCGCCCACCCACGCCATCACGGCCGGGTTGTCGGTCGGGCCCGCGGGCGTGACGGTGAGCTCGAGGCGCTCGTCGCAGTGATGGCAGCCCGCGCGCACGGTCACCGCCTCACCCAGCATGGCCGGCACGCCCAGTGCGTCGATCGCGCAGCACGCCCACCGCTCGCGGCCGTCGGCCAGCACGACGACGAACGCGGTCGGCGTGCCCGACCACGGATAGGCCAGCACGACCTTCTCGCCGCTCACGTAGACGAGATCGCGCGCGTCCAGCTCCTCCACGACCGCGCGGTCGTGGCCGAGCGTGGCGATGTCGACCGGCCCGCCGTCGGCCACCAGGCGGTCGAGGATCTCGCGCAGGGCCGCGCGGGCGGCGGAGCCGATCGCCTCGCGGTCGGCCCATCTGGCCAGGAACGTCGCATCCATGAGGTCAGCGGCGGCCCGGCGGGGGAACGACACGCTCATGCGTCTGACATACCACGAAGCCGTGCGGTCATCGCGCGCGATCCAGGCGGGTGAGCGCCGCGGCGACGTCGATGCCGTCACCGAGCACGGGTGCCATCGGGTCGCCGAGCTTGTCCAGCCGCGCCGGCGCGGTCCGGATGGTGAAGCGGCTCGGGTCGAGCCGCGCGGTGACCTCCGACCAGCGCAGCGGGCACGACACGGGCGCGCCGGGCAGCGGACGCACCGACAGCGGGCCCACGATCGTCTGGCCCGGCCCGTTCTGGCCGAAGTCGACGTAGACCTTGCCGCCGCGCGTGTTGATCATGCGGGCGATGGTGGAAATCGTCGGCACCGCCTCGACGGCGAGCGTGGCCAGCAGGCGGGCGAACGTCCGCGTCTCCTCGTAGGTGTAGCGGGTGCCGAGCGGCAGCAGGATGTGCAGGCCCGTGGCGCCCGACGTCTTCGGATAGCTCGGCAGCTCGAGCCGATCGAGGATGCCTCGCAGCGCGAGGGCGACCTTCACGACGTCGGTGAACGGCGCGCCCTTGGGATCGAGGTCGAGCACCAGCCAGTCGGGTCGCTCGATCGTGGCCACGCGTGAGGCCCACAGGTGCAGCGG
>JBGPZN010000648.1:0-2023 GCA_041493815.1 Methylomirabilia bacterium | reverse complement strand
CTCGTGGGTCACCAGCACGATCGTGAGCCCCTCGCGGTTGAGGCGCTGGAGCAGGGCGAGGATCTCGACGCTGGTGCGAGTGTCGAGGTTGCCGGTGGGCTCGTCGGCCAGGATCACGGCCGGGTCGTTGACGAGGGAGCGGGCGATGGCCACGCGCTGCTGCTGGCCGCCGGAGAGCTGGCTCGGGTGGTGATGCTCCCGGTCGGCGAGGCCGACCGCGGCCAGCCGCTCGCGCGCGCGCCGGCGGCGGTCGCGCACGGGCAGCCCGGAGTAGAGCAGGGGAAGCTCGACGTTTTCCAGCGCGCTGGTCCGGGGGAGCAGGTTGAACATCTGGAAGACGAAGCCGATCTTCGCGTTGCGTGTGCGCGCCAGCTCGTCGCGGCCGAGGCCGGCGACGTCGCGGCCGTCGAGCAGGTAGCGGCCGGCGGTCGGCGTGTCCAGGCAGCCGAGCAGGTTCATGAACGTCGACTTGCCGGAGCCCGACGGGCCCATGACGGCGACAAACTCTCCGGGCTCGATGGCAACCGACACGCCGCGCAGCGCGTGGACCACGTGCGGCCCCAGCACGTAGTCCTTGGCGACGGCTTCGGTGGCGATGATCGGGGCGCCGCTCATGGCGCCACTAGAGCCGGAGCCGCGGAGCACCGCCGGTCGCCGGGCCGGGCTTGCCCGATCCGGCCGCGCCGACGATGATCTCCTGGCCTTCCTTCAGCTCGCCGCGGAGCACCTCGGTGGCGGCGCCGTCGCTGATGCCGAGCGTGAGCGCGATCGGCTTGACCTTGTCCCCGTCGAGCACCCACACCCGGCCCGGCGCGCCGCTGCGCGGATCGCCACCGCCGCGCGCCTCGCCGCCGGTCGACTCGTCGTACTTCGCGCGCTGCTCGGGGGTGAGGATCTCGCGGATGCGCACGCGGCTGGCCTCGCGGATCTTGCGGGCCTGGGCCTGGCGCTCCTGATCGGGCAGCCCCTGCAGCGCCATCATCTGCTGGCGGCCGTCGGCCAGGATCGGATCGAGCTTCTTCTGCTGCTCCCCGCTGAGCCCGAGCCCCGTCACGAGCCGCTCGCGGATCTGCTCGGGCGACTGGCGCCCGCCTCCCCCGGCCCCCTGGCGTCCACCGCCACCCTGACCCGGCTCGGCCCGCGCCGCCGCGCCGGTCGCGGGCGCGGCCGCCGCGGGGCCGCTGTCGGTTCCGGCCGGCCGGAAGCGAAGCGCCGAGTTGGGGACCTTCAGGACGCTCGCCTTCTCGGCCACGATCATCTTCACGTTGGCCGTCATGCCGGGCAGCAGCTGGCCGCCCGGGTTGTCGACGGCGACGACGACGGTGTAGGTGACGACGTTCTGCACGACCAGCGCCGCCTTGCGGATCTGCACCACGAGGCCCGTGAAGGTCCGGCCCGGGAACGAGTCCACCGTGAACGAGGTGCGGTCCTCCAGCTTGATGCGGCCGATGTCGGCCTCGTCCACGCTGACCTCGACCTGCATCTTGGTCAGGTCCTCGGCGATGGTGAACAGCGTGGGCGCCTGCAGGCTGGCGGCGACGGTCTGGCCGACGTCGACGGCGCGCGAGACCACGACGCCGTTGACCGGTGCCCGGATCGTCGTATGGTCGAGATCGACCTGGGCCTGGACGAGGGCGGCCTTCTTCTGGTCCACCTGGGCCCGCGAGGCCTGCAGCTGGGCATCGGTGACTCGCAGCTGGGCGAGGGCGGACTGGATCCCGGCGGCCAGCGACTGCTCCTTGGCCTTGGCTGCGTCCACCAGGGCCAGGGCCGAGTCGTGGGCGGCCTGCGAGCTGTCCAGATCGCTCTTGGCGATCAGCTCGCGCTTGAACAGCTCGGTCTTGCGGTCGAAGTCGCGCTTGGCGTCGACCACCGTCACCTGAGCCTTGGCGGTATTGGCCTTGGCCTCGGCGAGGACTGCGCGGGCGTTCTCGACGTCGGCCCTGGCCTTCTGGACCTGGGCCTCCTGGTTGATGACCGTGGCCAGGGCGGAGGCAACATCGGCGCGCGCCTGGTTGACCTT
>JBGPZN010000436.1:0-3337 GCA_041493815.1 Methylomirabilia bacterium | reverse complement strand
GCGGTCGCCGATGACGATGCGCCCCGTGTCGTTCTGCTCGAGCCCGGCCACCATCCGCAGCGTCGTCGTCTTTCCGCACCCGGACGGCCCCAGCAGCGTCAGCAGCCGGCCGTCGGCGACGGACAGCGAGACGGAGTCGACGGCGCGCACGGTCCCGAACCGCTTGCTGACGCCTTCGACGCTGACCGACGGCATGCGCGTCAGCGCCTGCCGGCCGGCGCGCTCACGCTCAGAATTGCCCGTGCCGGCCGGCACCCGCCGCGAAGCGCCGCGCGCCTTCCTGGCTCTCCCCGGAGTCGTGGGTTGCCTTGCCGAGCGCAAACTCGTTGGCGAGCGCCTCCGGCAGCGGGAGCGCGATCCCCTCCAGGGCGGAACGGCGATCGCTGAGGACGCAGCGCGGCAGGAAGTCGGCGATCGTGCGGGCCAGGGCCTCCGCCTCCTCGCGGGCGCGGCCGGCCGCCACCACGCGGTTGGCGAGGCCGAACGCCAGCGCCTCGCGCGCGTCCACCGGGCGGCCGGTCAGGATCATGTCGAGCGCCCGGGAGAGGCCGATCAGCCTCGGCAACCGCACCGTGCCCCCGTCGATCAGCGGCACGCCCCAGCGCCGGCAGAAGACACCGAAGACGGCGCCCTCCCCGGCCACGCGAAGATCGCACATCAGCGCCAGCTCGAGGCCCCCGGCGACCGCGTAGCCCTCGACGGCGGCGATCGTCGGCTTCGTGAGCGTCAGGCGGGAGGGGCCCATGGGCCCGTCACCGTCGGCGGCCAGACGCAGTCCCTTGTCGGTCCCGCGCGCCTTGAGGTCGGCGCCGGCGCAGAAGACACCGCCGGCGCCCCACAGCACGGCGGCGCGCAGCGCATCGTCGCGCTCGAACTCCCGGAACGCCTCGGCCAACGCCCGGGCCGCGGGGCCGTCCACCGCGTTGCGGGCCTGGGGCCGGTCGATGACGATCGTCGCGACCGCGTCGCTGCGCTCGAGTCGGATCGCCATGCTACTTGTAGATGGACTTGGCGAGCTTGAGCATCTCGTCCTGCAGCTTGGGGTCGGTGGTCCCGAGCAGCTTCGTCTGGGCGATCGCCCGCGCCTCGCCCGACACCTTGCCGTCCAGCCCGCCGACGGTCATGACGAACCCCAGGTTGCCGTACAGCAGCTGCGACTCGTCGCTCAGGAAGAAGTCCAGGAGCAGCCGGGCCGCGTTGGGCCGCGGGGCGCCCTTGAAGATCGCGCCGTCGAACCGCACATAGGGGGAACCCTCCTCGGGCAGCAGGGCCTTCACCGGCAGGCCCTTGAGGTCGAGGCTGTCCGGCAGCGTGAACGGCGCGTACACGGGATACTCGCCCCGCGCGACGCGCGGGTAGTTGCCGCGCAGCTCGCGATTCATGTGCGGCTGCTGCTCGGCGAGCTTCTCGTGGAACCCCTTGCCGAAGGTCTGGGTGGTGACCATGAAGAAGACGGCGCCGCCGCCCAGCGCCCGCATGTCGTCGGACAGGATCTTGCCCTTCCAGCGCGGGTGCAGGAGGTCCTTCCAGCTCTTCGGCTCCTCGCCCGGCTTCACCATGTCGGTGTTGACGAGGATCCCGTACTGGATCACGTAGATCGGCACCCGGGTGCCGTCGGCCTTGAACGGCGCGACCGGCCGCCCGGCGTTGGGCAGCGTGCCGTAGGGCACGAACGTCCCCTCGGCAAGCTGCAGCGCGGTGGTCGTGGAGCCGTTGTGGGAGACGTCGCCGAGCACCTTGCCGGCCGCCTGCTCGGTGCGGATCCGCTCGCGCAGCTCGCTGGCCCGCGCCTCCAGCAGCTCGGCGCGGATGCCGTACTTGCCCTCGAAGGCGGCGAGGACCTTGGGCAGCGCCGGCGTGCCGACGGCGCCGTTGTAGACGACCACCTTGCCTTCCTTCTTCGCGGCCTCGATCACCTTCTTCCACTCGGCGTCGGGCGCCTGGGCGACGGCACGGCGGGGGTGGCCGGCGGCAGCGAGCGGAGCCAGGACCGCGAGACGCAGAAACGATCGGCGCGTTACCATCCGCTTTCCCTCCGTGAGCCGGCTGTCAGGCGACCGGATCCGCCGCCGTTAGGCCGACATGATACTCGACGCCCACGGGCTGCCGGACCCGGTGGCCAGCGCGGTACAGAGTCGGCGGGTCACGCGCGGAGCTGGAGGTTCATCCTCACCGCTTGGGCGACCGCGCCGCGCGCGGCGCCGGCGGCTTCTCGATCTCCGTCACGCGACCGGTCCGCGGATCGATGGCGAAGTCGCGCCAGTCCGGCTCGGTGCGGTCGAAGTCCTGTGTCGTCCGGAAGTTGGTCTCGTGCTCGAGCGCGTCCACCAGCGTCTTGCGGGGCACCTTCGTCGCCTCGGTGGTCCCGTGCTTGCCCGCCATCGTGGAGACGACGGACCACATGCGGCCGGCCGCGTCCGCATTGTCGGAGCGCTTGGCGAAATGCTTCCAGAGCCCCTCCTTCGGCGTCGCGTTGCGGCTGCCGTGGTGGCCAACCTTGTAGAACGTCGTGCCGGCGAGCAGCTCGCGATACTTCGGATTGGCGAGCGCGTACTGCCAGTTCTCCAGCTGGGCATCGCCGGGGAAGAGCAGCCGCGTGCCGCCCACCTCGAAGACGAGGACGAGGCTCGTGTTGTTCATCTGCTGGTCGAGGGAGCGCACGATCCCCAGGAGCGTCTCGGCGCGGACCGAGCGCATGTGATCACGCAGCCAGCGGGCGTTGTCGGGGACCCGCGCGCCGTCCACGCAATCCCGGGCGGGAAACGGCATCCCGGCGGAGGCGGTGAACCTGGTGCCGGTGGCGCCCAGCAGCATCCAGAACTCGATGTCATCGGCGCTGCGCATCGTCCGGATGGCGTCCGACTGCTTCAGCGTGGGCGGCCCCAGCACGTGGGTCTTTACCCCGGGCAGGGCGAGGTTCGCCTTGGCGTCGGCGTGGAGGTAGAGCGCCTTCGCGCCCTCGGCCTTCCCCATCGCGATGAGGTTCTGGACCGCCGAGAGGTTCTTGATGTTGTCCTCGCCCAGGAACCTGATCTGGCCGATGAACGCCAGCCGCTGCTGGCGGCGGGCGCCGAGCCGGCCGGCCTCCGCGACGATGCCGGCCGCCGTGGACTGCATGCCGGCGAGCAGCGCCGCGAATCCGCGGTGGCCGCCGACGCTGGCGGCCTCGGCGGGCGCCAGCGCCTCGGGGTCGAGGTCGGGGTCCTCCGTCCACGGCTGGACGACGAAGCGCGGTCGCAGCGATCGGATGACGTCGCCGGAGGCATCGGGGGCGGACGGCTTGGCCTTGGTCGCGAACCCATTGATGTGGTCGGCGTGGCGATGCGTGGCGACGACG
>JBGPZN010000614.1:0-2170 GCA_041493815.1 Methylomirabilia bacterium | reverse complement strand
GGGCGACATCGAGCCGCTCATCCACACGGCGATCGTGAGCTATCACCTCATCGCGTTCACGCGCGACTGCCTGGAGGGAGTGGGCGAGTCCTCGTTCTACGCGCCGAGCACGACGGTCCCATCAATTGAGGTGGGGGGCCCCGATATGGCCCCCCACACCCCCCACATCCCCCCCACCCCCCATACGCTCGTCACGCCCCGGCACCGCCAGGGCGCTCCTCGATAACCCGCTCGGGCTGGGGCGGTGACATGGCCCTCGCGCGTCAGGCTCAGGCGGCTTCCGCCGGGTGGGACCTTCCTCCGATGGAAGCGCAAAGGCTCATGCCCACCTGAACGTGATCCCCGCATGTAGTGGCTGCGCCGGCGGCCGGCTCAATATCTGGGTCTTGCTCTGGGCTCAACATGTGAATAGTGTGAGCCCATGCTGGTCGATCGGCTCCTCCGCCAAGGGGCGATGACCGAGCTCGTGGGACCGTTGTCTTCGGGACGCACGAGCGTGCTCACGCTATGCCTGCGCGCCGTCACGCGACGTGGCGGTCTCGTTGCGCTCGTCGACGTCGATCACGCCTTCGATCCGGGCTCGGCCGCCGAGGCCGGCGTCGATCTACGTCGTGTGCTATGGGTGCGCGGCGAGGGCCGGCGGCGCGATGCGCTGAAGGCCGTCGATCTCCTGGCGCGGTGTCCCGGCTTCGTGCTGGTGGCGCTCGACGTCGGGGAGTCGCCGCCGCGTCTGCCGCTGAGCGCGGCGTTCCGGCTGCGACTGGCGGCGCGCCGGTCGGGTGTCACGGTGCTGGTGGTTGGCGCCCGCCGTGTCGTCGGCGGCGCCGCCACCCTGTCGGTGCACACCAAGCGGGACCGTCTGGCGTGGATCGGACCAAGCCTGATGCCCCGGCGGCTGGCCGGAATGTGTACCGGGCTGCAGGTCGTTCGCAAGCAAGGTGCGCCCTGCTCACCCGAGCTCGAGCGGCTGTGGTGGACGGCGTGAGCCGGATCGCCTGCGTCCGCGTCGAGACCTTCGCGGCCGCCGCGCTCGAGCGCTGTGAGCCGGCGCTGCGCGAGCAGCCGCTGGCGGTCGTCATCGGGGCGCCACCCGGGAGGCGGGTCGTCGAGGCCAATGCACGGGCGCGCGCCGAGGGCGTGCGGCCGGGACTCAGCGACGCCGAGGCCGTCGTGCGATGCCCGGCGCTCGTGCGACGGCCGGCCTCCGCGGAGGCCGAGGCGGCCGCGCGGCACGCGCTCCTCGACGCCTGCCTGAGCGTGTCGCCGCGACTCGAGGACGCGGCTCCCGGGATCGTGCACGTCGACCTCGGGGGGCTCCGGCGCCTGCTCGGCGCCGACACCGAGATCGGTCGCCGACTGTGTCGCCAGGCGCGCGCGGTCGGGCTCGAGGCGCGCGTGGGCATCGCCACGAGCCGCGCGGCCGCCGGCGTGGCCGCGCGCGTCGGCCCGCAAGTGCACGCGCTGGCGCCGGCCACCGAGCGGGCGGCGCTGGGGGTGGTGCGGCTGGGGATGCTCGAGTGGCCGGCCGAGCTGGCCGCGACGTTCACGCGCTGGGGGCTGGCCACGCTGGGCGATCTCGCGGCGCTGCCGCGCCACGGTGTCGGCGCGCGGCTGGGCCGCGCCGGCCTGGCCGCGCACGATCTCGCCGCCGGCGTCGATCGCGCGCCGTTCCGGCCGTGGACTCCGTCGCCGTTCTGGGAGGAAGCGCAGGGCCTCGAGTGGGAGATCGCCACGCTGCCGGCGCTCGTCGCCGTGCTCACGCGCGTGCTCGAGCGGCTGTGCGCGCGGCTGACCGCCGCCCACCTGGTCATCGACGCGCTCGAGGTGCGCCTGGCCCTCGTCTCCGGCGGCCACCACACGCGCTCGATCGCGCTGGCCGCCCCGCTCGCCGAGCCCACGTCCATCGTCGCGCTGCTCGCGCTGGAGATCGAAGCCCACCCGCCGCCCGCCGCGATCGTTGCCGTGGCGCTCACCGCGCGCGTGATACCTCGCCGCGTCGCCCCCAGCGGCCTCTGGCAGCCGCCCCCGCCGGCGCCCCGCGATCTCGCGACGGTGCTCACACGATTGACGCTGCTGGTCGGCGGCACGAACGTCGGCACCCCCGTCGTCGTCGACTCCCACCGCCCCGACGACTACACCCTCGCGCCCTTCGACGGCGGCGCCGTCGCCG
>JBGPZN010000556.1:0-2466 GCA_041493815.1 Methylomirabilia bacterium | reverse complement strand
GGTCGACCTGGAAGAGGCGCGAGATCTCGACCCGGGCCGGCAGCGGCCGCAGCAGCTCCGCCACCGCGCGATAGTGCGCCGGCGGGACGCCGAGGCCGCGTTGATCCAACGCATCCAGCTCGGCGCGTACGCCGTCGAGGACGCCGGCGGCGGCGGGCGCCGCCGCACGGAGCGCGGTGATCAGCGCGTGCAGAGGTTCCGGGCCGGTCAGTGGACAGGCAAGCTCCGGCACCAGCACCTGACTGGCGACGAGCGCCTCGATATATTCCGCGGCCTCTTCGGGCGTGACGTCGTCCGCCGTGAGCGCCGCGGCCAGCACGGCGCGCGAGGCACCGTCCGTCGCGCGGGCCAGCGTTCCGCGAAGGGGTTCGTCGTCCTCGACGGCGACCAGGTGGTACGTACGCTCGAGGTCGGCGTGCCGTATTTCGACGTAGCGGAGCCGGCCGGCCCCGTGGTGGAGACTGGAGTTCGGTCGGACGCGCAGCGCCGGCGCCAGCGCGGGATCGCGGGCGAGCGCGTCGGTCAGCGCGACCAGGTAGTCCATATCCAGGCGTGTGTGCCGGCGGCCGAGATCCCGCTGGGCCACCCGCAGCATCGTCACGTCGGCGATAGCGCCGAGCTGCCAGCCGGCGAAGAGCCCGAACGGCGTCGCTCGTCCCGCCATGCGCGCGTCGTAGCGGACCAGGGCCCGCTCCACCTCCCGACCGCGCTCGCTCTCGGGATCGCGCACCCAGAGGTCGAGCGAAGCTTCGAGTCCCGGCGAGGCCAGGAACAGCGCCTCGCGCACCTCGGGACGGCCGATGCGCGCCGCCAGGCGCGCCCGCAGCCGGACCCGATCCTCGGCGAGCGCCCGCTCCAGCCGGGCCGGGTCGCCGAGGGCGGCGGGAGCCGCTACCCCCTCGCTCCACTCCAGCCATGCCTCGAGCGGGTCGAGCGGGGTCCGGAGGACGAAGAATCCCGAGTGGGCGAGGGCGCTCACGGTATAGTCGCGCCCGTGACGCCCGCGAGGGGGAGGTCGGGCCGGCGCCGCGCGCTTCCGCGCTTCACCGACCGGCTCGTCCTCGGCGCGACGAGCCTGCGGGTCAGCCCGGTGTGTCTCGGCTGCGTGGAGTCGGACGACGCGGTGACCGCCGCGTTCGACGCCGGAGCCAACTTCTTCTTCCTCACCGCCGACCTCCACTGGCCGATCTACGAGGGGCTGCGGCGCGGTCTGCGCGCGCTCCTGGCCCGCCGCCCCAGCGTCCGTGACCAGATCGTCGTGGCGGCGGTGAGCTACGTCACCCAGCTCGAGTTCCCCGCGGGCGCGCTCTATGAGGCGCTCGCCTCGGTCGAAGGTCTCGAGCGGATCGACGTGGCCGTGCTCGGCGGTGCCTACCGGCACGAGTTCCGCCGGCGCGTCCGACTCTTCCGCGAGCTACGCGAGGCCGGCACGCTCGGCATCCGGGCGATCGGCGCGTCGTTCCACGACCGCCAGGCCGCGCTCCTCGCCGCCAACGAGGGGCTCGTGGACGTCGGGTTCGTCCGCTACAACCCGCTGCATCCCGGCGCGCGGCAGGATCTTTTCCCCCGGCTGGCCGGCCGGCGCGCGACGCGCCTGTACAACTTCACCAACACCACCGGCTACGTCGGTCCCGCACGCTGCCGGGCGCTGGGCCTCGGCGATCAGTACTGGATGCCGCCCATCACCGACTACTACCGTTTCGCGATGACGCAGTCGGGACTGGACGGCTTGCTCTGCGCTCCGGCCACGGCCGGCGAGGTCGAGGCGCTGCGACGGGCGCTCGCCCTGGGCCCCCTGTCGTCGAATGACGAGCAATACCTCATCGATCTCGCCGACCTCGACGCCGGTCGCGCGGTGCTGGCCGATCGTCACTGACCGACCGGCCTTGTCGCCGCCGAGCGCCGGATGTTAGCATCCACGAACCGGTTCGTCACCCACAGGACGGAGTTCACAGCGGAGGACGCCATGGCACCCAAGAAGAGCAAGACCGCACGCCGGAAGCTCACGCTCAAGAAGACGACCGTCGGTGACCTGAAGGTCGCGGACAGCCGGGCGAGTCGGCTGAAAGGGGGCAGGCTGACGACATCGGCGAAGGCCAACCAAAGCCAATCGGTTTCTCCGAACTGCGTCAAAACAGTCCGCTGAGGAGGCGAGGATGGCGCCGAAGGCCAAGAAGAAGGGCACGGTGAGGAAGCTCCGGCTCAAGAAGGCCACGGTGCGGGATCTGAAGGCCCCGGCCCGCCGCGCGAGTCGGGTGAAGGGCGGTGGGTCGGGGTCGCTGAGCGTCGTGCAAGCCAACTCGCTGTCCGTCCTGCGCGAGCAGAGCGGCCGGTCGTCGATGGCCGGACGTTCTTCGGTGCCCGGTGGCCAGTCCTTCACGAAGGGTTGATGCCCTGACGATGCATTTCGGAACGTTCCTGCTCATGCAGTCGCCCTCGGCTCGGCCGTCGCAGGAGATCTTCGCG
>JBGPZN010000502.1:0-2793 GCA_041493815.1 Methylomirabilia bacterium | reverse complement strand
GAACGACGTCCTCAAGTCGCTGATCGTGCTCGACATGGCGCCGGCCCCGGTGGTCGCGGTCACGTACGACACGACGAAATCGGTCGAGCGCCAGCTCGCGGAGCTGCCCATCAGATTCAGCAACTTCACCGGCATCGCCGGCTTCCTGAGCGAGATCCGCGGCACCGAGGTCGAGCTCGACGTTCCCGGCGGTCCGATCACCGGCCGGCTGATGACGGCCGACGTACGCAAGAAGGAGCTCGCCGCGGGCGGCAGCGCCGAGGTGGTCGAGGTCACGATCTTCGTGGCCGGCGGTCAGCTGCGCACGGTCGAGATCGGCTCGGCGAAGGCGATCCGGGTGCGTGGCACCGAGCTCACGGCCGGGATCGGGCGCTACCTCGACGTGCTGGAGACGGCGCACCGCCAGGACGTGCGACGCCTGCGCATCCAGACGCGGGCCGAGGGCACGCGCAAGCTGTTCGTCGGCTACACCTCCGAGGCGCCGATCTGGAAGACCACCTATCGCCTGGTGCTCGACGACACGCGCAAGCCGCTGCTGCAGGGCTGGGCGATCGTCGACAACGCGACCGGCATGGACTGGGACGGCGTCGAGCTGGCGCTGGTGGCGGGCGCGCCGATCAGCTTCATCCAGAAGCTGTCGGAGCCGGTGTACGCGCGTCGCCCCGAGGTGCCGCTCACCGAGGAGGTCGGCCCGGCCCCACGGCTGTATGCACCCGCGCTCGTCGCCTCCGCGCCGCCGCCCACCGGCGCCACCGGTCGCACGACGTCGATGGACCTCATGGCCCCACGCCAGGCCCTGGAGCCGGTCGCGGAGGGCCGGGTGGCGGGCGAGCAGTTCGAGTACCGGATCCCGCAGCCCGTCACGCTGGCGCGCGATCATTCGGCGATGCTGCCGATCGTCCACGCCGAGGTGGAGGGCGAGAAGGTCGCGGTATGGACCGGGCGGGCCACCGACACGATCGCGCGCGCCGGCATCTGGCTGACGAACACCAGCGGCCTCACGCTCGCCCCTGGCGCCTTCACGGTGATCGACGCCGGCGGCTTCGCCGGCGAGGGGCTGACGGACACAATCCACCCGGCCGAGCGTCGCGTGCTGAGCTACGGCCGCGACCTCGCGGTGAGCGTCGTCGCGCGCCCGGTACGGCAGAACGAGCGGATCGAGCGCGTCGTCGTCCGCGACGGCGTCATCCGCTGGCACGTGCGGCGCGAGTCGGAGGTGGCCTACCGGGTGAGCAGCCAGCACGCGCGCCCGCGCACCGTGCTGATCGAGCACCCGATCGAGGCGTCGTACGTGCTCGCCCCGAGCCAGGTGCCGATGCCCGTGGAATCGACCGCCGGCGCCCACCGGTTCCGCCTCGTCGTGGCGCCGCGCTCGACGACCGATCTCACCGTGCTGACCCAGAAGCCCGAGCAGACGACGATCGCCATCGACAGCCGCCTCACGCGCGACAAGCTGACGCTGTGGCTGCGCGAGCGGCGGATCGACGCGGCGATGGAGCAGGCGGTGGCCCGCGTGGTCGAGGCGTTCGAGGAGGTGCAGCGGCTGGGCAGTCGCGGCACCAAGATCGACGAGGAGGTGAAGCGTATCTTCACCGACCAGGAGCGGGTGCGCGAGAACCTCGCCAAGCTCGGCCAGGGCCCCGACGAATCCGCGCTGCGCCTGCGCTACGTGCAGCAGCTCGCGCAACAGGAAACGCGGCTGGAGGCGCTGCGGGTGGAGAAGGTCACGATCGACTCCGCCCAGGCGGATGCCGAGAAGCGCGTCGACAAGCTGGTGAAGGACCTCGTCATCGACCGCGCGCTGTGAGCAGGCCGGGCGTCGGCCGCTACCTGCTCGCGGCCCTACTCATGGGCGCCGGGCCCATGCTTGCGCTCGCGGTCCTGTTGCTGGCGAGCGTCCCCACGAGGATCATTCACCCGGAGGCGGCTCTGTGGCTCCTGGTGTCGCTCATCTCCGTGGGTCTGCCGGTCCTGATCGTGAGCTTCATCTGCGGGCTCGTGATGACGGTGCGGACCTTCTCGAAGCGGAAACATCCAACCGGTGAGGAGGTAGCGTGAGAATCATCGCGAACGTCTTGATTGGTCTCGTGACGTTGAGTCACCTCGGATTCCTGGTCCTCGAGATGTTCCTCTGGGACCATCCGGTCGGCCGCAAGGTGTTCAGCCTCACGCCCGATCTCTCCGCCCGCACTTCGGCGCTGGCGGCGAATCAGGGGCTCTATAACGGCTTCCTGGCGGCCGGGCTGGTCTGGGCGTTGTGGTCAGGTCGGCGCGATCTCAGGATCTTCTTTCTCGGCTGTGTCATCGTCGCCGGCGTGTTCGGCGGGTTGACGGCGAAGACGTCGATCCTGTTCGTTCAGGCGCTTCCGGCAGCGATTGCTCTGGGCGTGAGCCTCCTGGCGTCAGCTCCCGCACGGCGCGGTACTCGCTGAGCGGACGTACCGCCCGTCTGTCTCACGAGCGCCACGATCTCCGACACGACCGCGGGTGACCGGGCGGGCGACGGCTACCGCGCGATGAGCACTACCGAGAGCGCCAGCAGCACCCCCAACGCGACGTTGAATGTGCGCAGTGCCCGGCGACTGCGCAGAAGGCGTTGAACGGTCGCGCCGAACGCCAGCCAGAGAAAGCAGCTGGGCAGCGAGGCGAGGAAGAACAGCCCGCCGAGGAGCGCGGACTGCATGACGGCGCTGCCGGACTCCGCGCTAAGATACGTCCCGGCGGCGCTCACGCTCACGAGCCATGATTTCGGGTTGACCCATTGAAAGACCGCGGCCTCGACGAATCCGACCG
>JBGPZN010000427.1:0-3367 GCA_041493815.1 Methylomirabilia bacterium | reverse complement strand
CCCACCGCCTTCACGACTTCCGGCAGGACGTCGAGCGAGCCGCGGCCCTGGTCGAGCTGGCGGCCGCCGTGGTTGGACACGTAGACGACGTCCACGCCGTGCTCGCAGGCGAGCGCGGCGTCCTCGGCGGTGGCGATGCCCTTGAGGATGAGCGGCACGTCGTGGGTGTCCTTGAAGCGCTTGACCTGCGTCCAGCTCAGTCCCGCCTGGTAGTCGAAGCCGGTGGCGCGAAGCCGCCACGGCTTCACGAACCGCCGGGCGAGGTCGCGCTCGCGGCGGCTATAGGAGGCGGTGTCAACGGTCAGGCAGAAGCCGGTGTAGCCGTTGGCCAGCGCCCGCCGGACGTGGTCGTCCACGAAGCCGTCGTCGCCGCGGACGTAGAGCTGGAAGATCCGGAAGTTGTCGGCGGCCTTGGCCACGGCCTCCAGCCCCGGGTTGCAGACCGAGGACAGCATCTGCGGCACCCCGAACTCGGCCGAGGCCTGAGCGGCGGTGGCGCCGCCGCCGGGCGTGAAGCTCTCGATCGACCCGATCGGCGCCATCATCACGGGGATGCGCAGCGGCTTGCCGAGGAAGGTCGAGGTGGCATCCACCTTGGCGACGTCGCGCAGTACCCGCGGGCGGAAGGCCAGCGAGTCGATGGCCAAGCGGTTGCGGCGCAGGGTGGTCTCCGTCTCGGCGCCGCCCACCAGGTAGTCCCACGGCCCCGGCGCCAGGGTGGCCCGCGCGGCCCGCACGATCTCGTGCAGCGTCTGGTACCGGTCCTCCAGGCCCGAGCTCACGGCGGGCAGGATAACAGATTAAAAGGCTGGGAATCGCCCACGAATTGTGGCACCCTAAGACCCCTCATGAGAATCGAGGTCGTAGAAAATCAGATCGAGGCGGCGCTCAAGGCCCTCAAGAAACGCATGCAGAAAGAGGGCCTGTTCCAGGAAATGAAGCGCCGCGCGCACTACGAAAAGCCCTCGGTCAAGCGTAAGCGCAAGCAGGCCCAGGCGCGGCGCAAGCGGCGCAAGGCCATGCGCCGGCAGCAAGCCACCGACGACGAGTAGCACTCGGCGGGGGACTTCGTCCCCCTTCCGACGGTCGTCGCACGCCTGAGGGCGCGCTCCTCCCTGCCTCCCCCTAGACCAAGCAATTCATCTGCGGTGCATCAGTTCGAGAGCTCGAAGCCCAACAACGCGCTGAGTTCACGGAGGGCCTGTTCGGGGTCCGTGACTTTGATCGTGGCCATGCCGAGGGCGCGGGCGGGCTTGAGGTTGCCGCCGATGTCGTCGAGGAACGCGGTGCGGGACGGGTCCACGCCGAGCTCGCCGCAGGCCAGGACGTAGATCTGCGGGTCGGGTTTGCGGAGGCCGACGACGCGCGATTCGATGAAGACGTCGAAGTGGCTGCGCAGGGCGTGGGGGATGACGTCGTCATGGGGGCCCTCGCGGCGCCAGTTGTTGGTCAGCGCGCCGACGCGCAGGCCGTGGGCGCGGATGCGTCGAATAGCCTCGAGCATGATCGGACGCGCGACGCCGGCCTCGGCGATCGCCGCCATGACCTCGGCGCCGTCCACCACCACGCCGCGGGCGCGGCAATCGGCCTCGAACGGCGCGCAGAACGTCGCGACGGTCAGCTCTCCACGCTCCAGCCTCGCCCACGCCCCCGCCTCGCCGGCGCCCGCCACCGCGCGATTGATCGCGTTCGGCGGCAGCCCGCGCGCGCGCTCGTAGCGGGCGATCGCGTGCAGCGGCGACTCCATCACCACCCCGCCCATGTCGAAGAGGACCCCGGTCAGGCTGCTCACGCGCGGGATTGTAGCGCGTCCGCGCGTGGTACCATCCCGCCGTCGCCAGGCCGACCCGTCGAACCGAGAGGAAACAGCCATGACAGCCATCACCAAGTCCGTCGATCTGGACCGCCGCGGCCGCGTGGCGGTGCTGACCGTCAACAATCCGCCCGTCAACGCGCTCAGCCAGCACGTCCGCCAGGGACTGCGCGACGGCGTGCAGCAGGCGATCGCCGACCCTGCGGTGAGCGCGATCGTCATCGTGTGCGCCGGCCGCACGTTCATCGCCGGCGCCGACATCACCGAGTTCGGCAAGCCGCCGGCCGCGCCGGGGCTGCACGAGGTGCTCGACCTCATCGAGAACAGCCCCAAGCCGGTCGTGGCCGCCGTCCACGGGACGGCGCTCGGCGGCGGGCTCGAGGTCACGCTGGCCTGCCACTATCGCGTCGGCGTGAAGGACGCGCGCTTCGGGCTGCCCGAGGTCAAGCTCGGTCTGCTGCCGGGCGCCGGCGGCACCCAGCGGCTGCCCCGCGTGGTCGGCGTCGAGAAGGGCCTGTCGATGATGGTCAGTGGCGATCCCATCCGCGCCGACGAGGCGCTCAAGGCCGGGCTGATCGACGAGATCGTCGAGGGTGACCTGGCGGCGGCCGGCGTGGCATTCGCCGAGAAGGCCCTGAACGAGAAGCGGCCGCTCAAGAAGATCCGCGACCTCGACGACAAGGTGGCCGCGGTGCGCGGCAAGCCCGAGGTCTTCGCGAACTTCCGCAAGTCGGTGGCGCGTCAGACGCGCGGCTTCCGGGCGCCGGAGAACATCATCAAGGCGGTGGAGGCCGCCGTGAGCCTGCCGTTCGCCGAGGGCCTCAAGCGCGAGCGCGAGCTGTTCGCCGAGCTGCTGACCTCGCCGGAGTCCAAGGCCCAGCGCTACTTCTTCTTCGCCGAGCGCGAGGCCGCCAAGATCCCCGACGTGCCGGCCGACACGCCGGCCAGGGACGTGAAGAAGGCGGCGGTGATCGGTGCCGGCACCATGGGCGGTGGCATCGCGATGAACTTCGCCAACGCCGGCATCCCCGTCACCGTCGTGGAGATGAACCAGGAGAACCTCGACCGCGGGCTCGGCATCGTGCGCAAGAACTACGAGGCGACGGCGAGCCGCGGCCGGCTCACGGCCGCCGACGTCGAAAAACGCATGGGGCTGATCACGGGCACCACCGACTGGAACGCCGTGCGCGACGCCGACATGATCATCGAGGCCGTCTTCGAGGAGATGCCGATCAAGAAGGAGGTCTTCGCCAGGCTCGACGGCCTCGCCAAGCCCGACGCCGTGCTGGCGACCAACACCTCCACGCTCGACGTCGACGAGATCGCCTCCGCCACCAAGCGGCCGGAGAGCGTCATCGGCACCCACTTCTTCAGTCCGGCCAACGTCATGCGGCTGCTCGAGAACGTGCGCGGGAAGAAGTCGTCGAAGACGACGATCGCCACGGCGATGACGATCGGCCGCCGCATCGCCAAGGTGCCGGTGCTGGTCGGCGTCTGCTACGGCTTCGTCGGCAACCGCATGCTCCACCAGCGCGGCCAGCAGGCCGAGAAGCT